>DASWDL010000467.1:0-3557 GCA_036395315.1 Nitrososphaeraceae archaeon | reverse complement strand
TTGTATTTTTGAAACCACTCCCAGTGGGCGACCATACAGTTGCTTATAGTATTAGTGTTTTGACGCCAGGCACAACTTTAGGCAGCAGCCTGACTACCGCACAATATACATACCACCTTAAGGTAACATAGAGAGACTAAGATATACGGATAAAAGAAAATAATGAATATTAAACTAAGACATCTTTCTCTACCAGGGAATGACTAGGTAATCTGTTACACGTAAGAAGACCTAGCATGAGAGGAGCCTAAATGAAACAAGAAATCTTACTTTTGGTAGAGGTTGCAAACCTTCTCAAAAATGATGGATGGAGTATAAGATGTTCAGAGGGTAGGCTTCCAAACTGCGCTGGTCCACCGGTTTCATGCATGCTTTATGTTCACATACTAGACTTGTCCGAGTTTCCAATGAGCGTCTCCCTCTCCCTAACATGAGCTGAATATTATAACTGAAAATCGAATATAAGCTCAGCTCTTGAGATGTACAGACTCTTGTAAAAGCATAGGTTTCAACTTTGGAGAATATAGCAAGGGAGTTAGATACTGTTCTACCTGTCAGTGTTTCTTTATGTCTTCAGGGACTAAATGCCTTTGTTGCAATACTAGGCCAAGGTATACGTCAAAGAGGCGGCCATCAAAAGAAAGACGTAATCCGGTGTTTACCAAAGGATATCCAAGAACAGCAACGACAGATCTTTCCTGATCATGCTCCTACTTTCACTTTGATAACCTGGAACACATTCGCTTTCTAATAAGGAAGGCAGGGAAAGTGAAATGGGAAGATTAACACCATCCTTTAGAGCAGTATACCGTGAAGTAATGGAAGAATATCCAATATTTATTCTAGCATGGTATGGTTATATCAGATTGACTTATTTCAGAGTCAAATTCGCCATCATTATTCCTGTCATCGCCAAATTCCAGCTTGTAATGACCTTTCTTTACATCCTCTATCGCTGTCTGATCTTTGACTTCACCGTTGTCATTTGTGTGGAAATAGCCAGTTAGGGGTACATTTCCATCAGTATCCACTAGCTTCCATGAAAGGATACTGTTTGGTTCTAAGCCTTTTACATTCATCTGTACATTGAAACCAGATTTAGGACCGCAGGAAGGAGAGATTGATACTCCTGATTCTGGTTTACCATAAGCATTGAGATGGAGTGAATTGATGACAAGAAAAATGCTCAGAGCTGTACCACAAATAAATTTTAGTCCAGTTGTAACAGTAACCATAGTTGGTTATTTTATTGAATAATATATAAGAAGTTTGAAACTAATATATAGAAATGGCTACAGTTAAATTGAATATCTCTCACTAAACAAGATCAGATTATTTTGTATTGTATTAATTGACTTGCCAATAAGTTGGGAGCTTAGGCACTTAAAACGTTTTGATTTATTGTTGTTACTAATTTAAATAAGGAACTGTACAAATTAATTGTATTTGATAACATCTCGAGGACTGTATTTTTCTAGTTTTTCACATAACGTATTTATCAAATCCATATATCATAAGTTATAACTTAGGAAAGAAATGAGTGGTAAAGGAAAACTCAGAGTAGGAATTTCCGTAGTCGTGTTGTCCTTGATCATAATAATTACACTATCAAATCCACTTTCAAATGGGTTTAGCTCGGTCTATGCATCAAGCTTCGCAGATGTTGGAGACTGGGGTTGCAGTGGTAATACAAAGAATACAGTAGCTAATATTGTTGAAAAAAATGAACCCACAATTTTGAGTTTGGGAGACAATTCTTATGGGGACACAGCAACATGTTGGTTCAACATAGTCGAACCTATTGACGGTGATCCACCTGCCCAAACAATAAAAATGACCTTCGGAAACCATGATGACGATAATAGTAATAAATTAAATGCTTACAAGAATCACTTCAATTTTGGAAACAAATTGTACTACTCTTTTGAGAGAGGAGGAGGGTCTATTCACATATTAGTTATGAATTCGGAAGACTCGGATAGGAGCGATAAGAATTCTGCCCAATACAAATTTGTTAAAAGTGACCTAGAAAATGCTCACAATAATACTGCTATAAAATGGATAATCGTTTTTGTTCACCAGCCTTTCTTCACTTCTCCAAATGGATGTAGTGCTAATTCATGTAAGGGAAGCAAGTCTTTTACAGAGACCTACCAGCCACTATTTGATACGAACAAGGTTGACATCGCTCTTTTTGGTCACGTCCATAACTATCAAAGGACTTTTCCACTAAAATTCAACTCGGGTGACCCGTTAAACCCCACTAAAACATCCACTGCAAGGTGTGATTATACAAACCCTACAGGGACAATATATGCTATAGTTGGCACCGGAGGAGTTAACTTTCATAGTCTTGGTTCGAAGGCCTCATTTGTGTCAGTCCAACAGGCAAATAGGTTCGGTCAATTGGACTTGACAACTCAAACAGGTTCCGATTTCAACAAATTAACCGGCAAATTCTATGCAAATGAAGGAGGAACTCTTAATGGCTGTCAGTCAAGTCCACATACCCTTGACCAATTCACCATTACAAAGACAGTTGGAGCAACGAGTAGTTCTGCCGTAAGCACCGGAATAGATCCATTCGCATAAGAGACCAGGCGATGCTAAAATTAACGGAAATTATATCCAATCCAGAATGAGCGATCATAAATTCGGAAAAGTCCTGATAACCCAAATCAGATATAGTAGTTTTTACAAATCGTCTAAACGAATGAATCGTGAGGAAGGCAGGTAAAGTCGAATAGGAAGATTAGCCCCTAAAGACAGTCCCCTTGAGAATCTGAGACGATATGCATCTGATTTGTTCTCAGTCACGTCCGCAATCAGCTGGTTCATCTCTTTAGGTGTCAAACCTTTGTAAAGGTCAAGCCGCTCTCCAATGTGTGCCATGAATGCCATCTAATAGCCCCAAGTTGTAAGATATTTTGCTTTCATTAGGGTCCTGTCGAGCGACCTGTTGAACCACTTCTGGAGTTCCTATAGCCTCCTTAATTGACTGACTGCTGGCTAATGCGACCAATTCTTCAGATTATAGATCGTTATCCAAACATCCCTGTTAAGCAATTGTTGTATTTTATAGAATGCAAAATAAGCCTACAGAAAACCAAAAGAAAAAAAGGCAGAATGTTACCAGATAGTGCAGTACTTGGTGCAACCAATGCTAGTCTAATAGCTCCTGTTAGTAAACCCCCTATGATGGCAAATATTCTTTTCATTTTATGATTGTATTTAGGTATACTTAGTCAATAACTAAAGAGGATAACATTAAAATCGATGGGCCTAATGGCGAAACTTGGTATGGAAGGGGTAGGCCCACCAATATCTTTTGCCTAATACGTGATCATCCACTGAGCAATAGAGTATAAAAGACTTGAGTACTTTAGATACCTAATTGGGTACCCCACCATCCATGACTTCCGGCGCGCCAAGTTCCAGGAGCATAATTCGGTTTATGAGTATCTGTGGGAATGGTAAGATTAAATCCCTTCGAGTAGAATTCGGTAACGTTTGATAGAGTTTATCTTATAATCCAATGATCCTGCGTTCATGGGTTT
>DASWDL010000466.1:0-6511 GCA_036395315.1 Nitrososphaeraceae archaeon | reverse complement strand
TAAATATTCTTAGTCCTTTGGCTGTTTTTTCCATTTAAAAATAATACCAATGTAGAACAGATTACGTAGTTTCTTGGACTCAATATCTTGAGCAGATTTACCTGTAGTCACACTAAGTATTTCATATCCTAAATTGTTGATCATTCTTTTAATGTCAACAATCGAAATAAGTGCAGGGTTATATTCCAAATTAATTTGGGAGCTGCCATAATTTACAGATGCTGATTTTATTCCTTCCACCTGATGTAGATTCTTCTCTATTCGTTCAGAATCTGATGAATCAGAAATTCCTGCTACAGTCAGTGTTAACTTTTCATAAATCACCTTGTATCCTATTTCTGCTATTGCGTTTTCGATTGCATCCAGGTTTAACTTTGTTGGATCGAATTCAATTGCAGCCTTTTCTGTTGCTAGGTTTACTTCGACTTTGTTAATACCATATAATTCGGATACAAAATTCTGAATTGAATTCACGCAACCAGCACAATGCATTCCCTGTATTTTCAGGACTGTTCTTTTAGATATACTAGGATGGATATTCGTGACGCTCCCACACATTAGCTTACTTAGTTATTCGTGAGACTCTTACTTAAAATATGGACTTTACAAATGTAAAATTCACGCTCAGAAATAACTCATCTTGTTGCCATTTCTTGACATATCTTTGAACACTCTAAGCAGACTACAGCACACTTTTTAGACAACTGTTGACCTTCGATAAACCCATTTATCTTTGGATGTGTAGTTTATCTTTTGATGAAAAAGCAAATGTTAATTTTTTCATTAGTGGCTGCAATGGTTTCTACACTCATTTTTGCAACCGTGGAATCAGCAACTGCACAAAATGCGAGTATGGGTGGAAATGTGACAACGGGATCAAATATGACTAATGCCACTGGTGGTGGAAATGCGACAACGACCAGTACATCTGGAAGTTCAGCAAAAATGCATCTTGAGGAAGGAATTAAAGCCTTACAGAGTGGAGATAAGAATGGAGCTATGACTCATTTGAGTCTTGCACAACAAGCTATGTCTGGATCTCCTCCTGAAGCAATAAAGCATTTTGAGGAAGGAATGAAGGCTCTATCAGGCGGTGACATAAAAGGTGCTATTATGCACTTGCAATTTGCCGATCAAGCTCTTGGTTAATAAGTGCTAAACAAACAACAATTCAACTCCCAAATTTCTTTTTTTAGCACTAACAGATGCCTGCGCATTATATTACTATTAAATACGATATAATCATAAGTTATCTGTAATGGAGAAAAAATTTAAGAATTTATTATATTTGATGTTAATACTTTCAGCTACATTAACACTCACAGGCATCTCCTACAAAGCTGGCGTATATGGACAATCAACATCGCCAGTGAATAATGCTACACAACAACATGCAAGCCACATCCTTGACAATCTGATTATCTCTCAACATATCCCATTGACAGGACAATTGGCCAAAGGAGATTATATCTTGCTAATGGACTTTACACCTTTTGCGACAAGTGTACAAGGACACAGTCATATTGCTATGAAAGTTCCATGTAATAAAGATGGAACTCCCAAAACTACGATAGTTACTGGCATTGCGCCTAATCTAAAATCTTTGGATGTGGGTAAAGCTATTAACAACGGTACGCTTAACGGTAAAAGCCTTGATTTGTCTAATGAAGGAACCTCTTGTCTGTATCATGCAGAGTTACCCACAGGTATTACTGATATTGCATTAGTCAATACATCCAATGATACATTGAATTTTGATCTAGGCGGTTACTCTGTGACTGTCACAGTACACGGATCTGCTATGCAACATTTGGCAGCTAATATGACAGGATAATAATACTAATTCTGGCGCTAGTAGCGGGTCGGGGGATTGTTAATGTGGAATCAAAAAAGGGAAGCCGACATTACCACCGTGACTGCCTCCATTTACCACCTTGGCTGAATGTTCTTGGTGCATCTTTTCCAAATCGACAGCAGATACTTTTTGTGTTGCCAGTATATGACCATTTCCCGGATCAACTAGAACGTTATAGAATTCCATTTGAGGTGTACCAAGTATAATTTGATATGCGAAGTATCCGCCGTATTCACCGCCAAAGGCAGCTACTGCGAATGAGCTGTTAGCTACTGACCGTTCTGCGGTCGCTATTGCTTGACCCAGTGAGGTATTAATTTTGGAATCGATTGCTTTGAAAATGGTTTGTTTTAAATTAATAGTTCCATTTGCCATTACCTTCTGATCCAGATTCTGAAGCCCAGATGTCATATTCCTAAAGACACCATGGTCTCCCATAATCTGCGCATTAACTCTATGTTCATTGCTAGAAGTTATTAAACTCATCATGGCTATCAAAGTGCCTGTTGCTAGAGCCAAAATTATACTAATATTCTCTTGTTTACTCATTGTCTTAGTCGCTAAGACAATGACAGTCTAATATATATTTATCACTCCTATGATTATCAACTATCATGAAACGCGAAGAAGTCATTCACGCTATTGTTGAGAAATTTAGAGAAATGTCAACCCAAACAATCATGTTTCACCAAAGGGTGGCAGATGTACTTGGTCTACATATTACTGACCATAAATCCTTAGACATCCTCTACCGTTTTGGTGCAATGCCTGCAGGTCGGCTGGGTGAACTGACTGGCTTGACTACTGGCGCAGTAACAGGAATTATTGATCGATTAGTAGAAGCGGAGTACGTAAAAAGGATAAATGATCCAAAAGATAGACGGCGTACTATCATCGCGCCTACTGGAAACAAGAAATTGGAAAAGAAAATTGAGGCAATCTTTATACCGCTCCATGAAAGAATGCATAAGCTTCTGTCTTCTTACACTGACGTTGAATTGGCTTTCCTATTTGATGCAATGACGGAATTTTTAAAGCAGATACGCGAAGAGTCAGAAAAATTACAGAGTGTCGGAAAATAATCCTCTATGAAGTGACGTAAACATCTATCTGTTTAAATATTATTTTTTTAATATTAGGAGTATGTGTATGCGCTATTGGTGGATTTGTCATTCAGAAGTGCCGTTTACCGAGGAAGAAATAAAGCGATTTTATCAAAAATTAAAAACTAGAGTTACATCTTTAGTCGTGTCTATCTTTTATGTCCGACCTTCACTAAGCTATGATAGACCGTAAGTTATATTTTGTTAAATATTTGTTGTAAACAGTTATTACAAGTTAAGATAAATGATTGGGGTCATAGTCTAAGCGCACGTTAAATTGAGAATATTCCAAAACCTTTGGAGGTCATTAATGGAGAAATCAATTATCAATGTAACTTTAAATAAAATGTTATCTACCTTAGTTCTAAATTGATTCGGAAAGATGTTAGCTCAATGAAAAATGTGGATTTAACTAAGCTTAGGACACTCTTAGATCAATATATTAGCAAGCCAACTGGCAACCCTGTTACAGAGCATAGAGATGCCGGTCAGGATATGTCTCTAATGATTCATGAGGATGGTTTTTTAGCTTGGCATCAACATTTTGTAGCCAAGCTAGAACATTGGCTTGTACTCAATGGTGGAGAAAAATTCGTACCATTACCATTTTGGAATCCTGCAAAATCTATACCTGCTCAACTGAACAATAATAATAACGCTGTAAATCATCCCCTGCCGTCAAATCTTAAACCGAAGGCACTCAAAAAGATCAAGGAGTATAGTATTCTTAACAATCGGATACTTCCATACCATAATAATGTACATGACAATATGGGAGGAAATATGCCTAATCCAGATACATCGCCAACAGATCCAATTTTCTGGCCATTCCACTCTTTTCTCTTGGCAATCTATGAGCAGTGGCGTAATCAGAAAACTAAGAAATAACCCTTTTCCGTTAGAATATCACAAATGGTTTAGGTCTGCCATATAGGTTTGCATACTTATAGTGACAGACTGACCAGATGGTGGTAAAGGCATTGAAAGGAATCTGGAATATATTATTTCGTACTGTAAAGCATTTGTTAGTAAATCTGTTGAGATTTCGTCTTCTGTCTTATTTCCTGATGCCAGATAATTTCTGAAGTGTTGGTAGCTCTCAGTTTCTGACTTTAGTGAATTTACTAGTGCATCATGAACATACTTGTAATCATTAGGATAAGTCATATTTTGTGCGGTATTGGTAATATTTTCAAATTTAGGGACAAATGAATCTGTAATGGATATCGTGGTAGAATTATCATATTGATTCGTTCTCCACTTTCCAATTTCATCTTGATATGATTTAGTTAGAGTCTGCGATTGATTCACTATGGCACTTAAGGATGTACGAAATTCTTGAAAATTAGTTTGAGACAAGACTGGTAACTCGCCTGATAATTTATCTGCTTGAATAACAGAATTGTAATTACTAAATACGAACAGCGATAAAATTGTGGTTGCAAATAATCTGCTTTGGGTCTGTTTTGACATTCATTTGTAGATCTTGTTTTAAATATATCTAAGTTTTCAGAGCATATTAGCTTTTACGGAAGGCTTCACGGCAATAATGCAGACTGAATCAGTACATATCTTCCTTTTTCTCCATTAAGTTTTATAACTAGAAAAACAAAATGAGTCAAATAAATTGAGTCAAATCAAGTCTCAAAAACAACATCACACCATAGAAATATTCTCTGCCAACTGTCCACTTTGTAAAGAAGTTACAGATGTTATAGAAATAGGGAGATGTCAAGGTTTCAAGCAGATAGTTTATGATACAAACAATATGACTGAAGAAATTAAGATGAAGATGAAAAACTATGATGTAAGAGCAGTACCAACAACAATAATAGATAGAAAGATAAAGGTAGTGGGTGTGCCAGACTTTCCTTGGATTTGTGGAGATGATTTGTACAAAATGTTGAGAAAAAGTATCCGCTAAAAAAATGAGGCGTGTTGGTAAATCTCATTTTTTGTCATAGAAGCAAAATGAGCATGACCATAGTTTAGCTAAAATAATAATTTTCTTTATTATAAGTTGACATCAAGCCACATTGTGGCAAGTTTCGTTCTTATTTTGTATGGTCGCAGTCTTGAATGATTATTCATCCATTTGAAATGCAGATTCATATTCAAACCCACATGTTAGGCATTTTATTGCGAGTACCATTCTGTCTTAATAATGTGCATAAAGTTACTTAGTGATTTAATTCCCTGATGTAAATTTCCTGTTAGGAAATCGGTTTAACACTTCATTCTCTAAAGTTATCTCTCCTGATTCAACTCTTGCCTCAAACCGCTTCTCTTCATTCTCGAAGTACATATCACTCATGCGTTGAAACTTCTCATCTGCGAGTTCATATTCCCTCATCATTTTCGTGGAATCGGTATTCTAGAATCTTAAGCCGATCTTCAATGAATACTCCAACGAAGTCTTGAAAATCTCCATCCCAGTCCTTCTGATTTGGACTACTTGTGAAACGACCATATTCCAGCTGAAGTAAAAAATTACATTGATCACAAACTAGTTGACCTAAATCTGAACTTTTATTTACCAATTCACATGGACAGAATTTTTCATGGAATCCAAAGCCGAATATACAGGGCATAAATAATGTACCAGAGATCCAGATATAAATGTTGATCAATGCTGCTATTGTGGATAGGAACGTTCTATAATAGCGAAAACAAAAGGAGTTTCACAAATGCATTGGAGAAAATAAAATTATTTTAAAAATAAGCATTAGGTATGGATTGAACCTTTTAACATAGCCGGATTAACACAGAATTGAGCTTGGTTGCCATCTGGGAAATAAGATGGTGCAAACAGTACCAGCATTATTAATTGTATTAGGCGTTTATTTCATATTATGAAGAGGCTGCTTCAAAACCTTCTGGCAATTCAATTATTTGGTATGCCTCAGTATTACCATAAATCAGAGATCCGTGAAGCTAAAGGTAAATACATCGAATTAATTGGTCTGAGGCAAGATAAAGCGTTTATAACATATCAAATAGTAGGTTGACGGGAACACTTATTCGCACAAGAATCCCATCATCAACCTACCTATCCGTTAACCTAAAAGACTAACGGACATTGTACAACCTATCTCTCACATCGAATAAATAGCTTTCAGATAATCTAGACGCCAGTAACTCAACTGCTCTTTTGTTATAGTTTGCAAGGTAATGTCAATCTCATAGAATTTTTCTCAACCAAGCAATTAAATACTCTTATCCAGATCAAGAAGGAAGGTCGTTTAATTCTTAAAGGTTTCGGCTATTAAGGTAATTCAAATGTCAACAGTAAAACAACATCAAAAAACAAATACAATAAGGAAATACCGGCACGCTCAGTTCTTAATTTGTAATTCTTGTTTTTGGTGCGCTTCACATTTAGCTGGTGATCTGGACCATATTAGGAATTGCCCAGCTTGCAGAAGTTATAAAATGGACGTTATTCCAATATCCCAGAAGGAGGCATATAGGGTCAATATGGACGGTGGCAATGTCTCAATGGAATTCTGGAATCAGCCTTAAGTATTTATAAACAATTCTGAACCTTCTTTAT
>DASWDL010000465.1:0-1767 GCA_036395315.1 Nitrososphaeraceae archaeon | reverse complement strand
CGTAATAAAACACTAAACGATTTAAAATTAAAAACGTTGACTTATAGCATAGTTAAAATCCTCTCTGCTGTGAGGTACGCTTGATAGATTCCTATGTCTGAGAGAGAAGTAATAGTACACCTAATAGGAGAATACGAGACTTGCTTAAGAAACGCGGCCCAATGGAGAATTGACATTCAGGGATTACTGAAAAACCAAAATGATAGACGATTTATAGAAACTATTATTAAGAGACTTGATGGAGCGACCGACAATTTCAGAGGATCGATAGAACATTAATAACCGGGCCAAGCGACCAGTTAAATAGATTTCAATAAAAAAATTACCTAGGTCTAATTAGGGCCTTACCTTGTCGGGGCTATTATCACTGTACCGCTAAAGTTGTGTTTGCATTTTTGACATATATCAAAGAACTGAATCAATACACTATGTCCTGGTATACCAGAAACTAAAAAACTATGAGAATTCGTCAGACCACATAAGCCGCCACGATTCCAATTCCCTTCCAATACAAAGTGATTCTTTGCTATTTGTCCTTTAGTAACATCTCCGGTTCCCGTTGCTGTGCCATCACTTAATGCTATGCTAAATGTTCCACTGACCGCCTTCCCATTGTCAGTAGCGGAGAAAGTGATAGTAGCTGGCTGACTCGTGCCACCAGGACAACCCAGAGTCCCATCTCCGTTACTAGTAACGAATCTACCTGCAGCAGCCAATGCTTGGAGAGCAGTGCTGGCCGCGAAAACTCCTGCAATAACTAATACTAATGTAACTATGGTCATACCTACGAATTTAGTATTTGTCTTCATTGACATAATTGGTATATCAACTTCCACTTATGCGTGTTTAATATTAATATATAAATTTTATATCATCTTTAAATATGCTCAAAATAACCAAAATTGTATTCTTGTTTTAGTAATTTAGTTCGCAAATGTGAGTCATATTTCTTAAGACATTAGGATTGCCTTCCACATACTGTTCTAGTTCTGGATCATTATAACTAACTTCAAGATAGTTTAGCGAGCAATCGGACTCAAAGTATTCAAATTCTACACATATGTTTCCGGCTTTAGAATCCCCATACTTTAAAAATACTATATCAGTTAAACAAATCTTGTCTTTACTTCTCCCGCCTTATTTTTCCGTATTTCTTCAGTCCCAAAGAGTACGAGTCTACATATTATATAACAAATCTGATGTCAATTATTTGTTGCAATAGCATCGCTTACCACCTTTACTAAGGAGTTAACCCTAGCCGGCTTTCTTATTAGTTGCTGTTCTTCAAACGATAGACAGATTTTGCGGAACTCATTTGAATCTACATTCATACCTGTAAATACCCATATTTTGGAATAAGGATTAATCTGCTTCATCTCCCTGTATGCCTGTATGCCTCTCTACCGTCTAATTCCTTCATTCTTATATCCATCAGAACTAGGTCATACAAATTTGGATTCTGCTTAAACGTTTCAAGTGCCAATGCTGGATTCAGGAAATCATAAGTCATAGCCATTGAATTGTAGTATATCTTTAGTTAATTGTAAGTTATCTAAATCATCATCAATAATCATTATCCTTTGTTTAATTTTGTCCATGAAGAGTTCACCAAGTTTTCAAGAGAATAGTGTTAATCGAGATTCATTTTATATAACGATTGTACGCTAAGTAGATAAAGTCAGTCATCTACTAGAATTTAATCTCTGGTATGGGTATGGCGAATTATGAATCTAAATGTAGCACCATTACCTTCAACATTATTATAAG
>DASWDL010000464.1:0-4433 GCA_036395315.1 Nitrososphaeraceae archaeon | reverse complement strand
TAACAGCAGAATTTAGAAAACTGACTGCACAGTTTGAAAGAGATGCTATAGATGCTGTACTTCATGACGACCTTAATCTGATTCCTGAAATACTGTTACAGAATACAGATTCTCAAGGCTCTCCAAATATTGGTCACAATTCTTCCAATTGAGTTGCCCGCTTGAAGTGCTTCGTCGTAGCTGACCGGTTTATCAGCCTTTTTTGCTGTTTTTGATTTCTTGCGGCGTTTAAACCAGGCCATAGCCAATGTTCGTTATACGCTATTATAGTTATCAGTTGTCGCTAGACTCGCGCCTCTTTTGAATGATTAATGGGCTAACGAAGTCCCACGTTACTGATATAGAAGTCTGGCATAGGACCTTATTCCGATTTCCTTATAATTACATCGGGCTATGAATGAGTTCCAGAAGAAACATTGAGAGCACCATTAAAGCAGTTTTTCAAAGTATTGAAAAGGAAGAATTGTAAGTTGTGGCCATGGTCTGGCTTCACACTCAGAGACTGGCAAATGTGCTACCCACATTGGATTTGGAGATACATGTCACGAACCTGAATAAAATACTGAAATTGAAGCGTGTTAACCTATGACTCCTACTTGTATTATTCATCTTTCTAACTTGCATACAAGTAGGCGTGCACGTGCAATTATTAAGCGGAACCAAGACGGGAGGTGTCCCTTTTGTAATATTAAATTTGATTTGGATAATGACGTTGTAGTGAGTCATGGTAGTGCCAAAAGAAGGTATTATCATGAGAAATGCGCTAACCGATTGAATATAATTTAATTTAATCTTCGTTCATAACGAAAATTTGAATATTTTAATATTTTAGGGAATATCATTTATCCCCTAGAATATGGGCTAGCATAGTACATCGGTGGGCCAGGTCTTGGCTTCGTCATGCATCCTAATTGAGATCTTGGTCCATCAATTTTAAAACTATATCTCGCTATGACAATCTATATCGTGGTCAACCTTATCTTCTCGCGCTACTTCTTGATCGCAACGTTCGCACTTGACTTTCTCCTTGCGGTGATAGTAACACTCTTCGCAGTAAAGTTTTTCGTACTTTGGTGACTCGCTATATTCTTCGTAGAATATCGTTTTTTCTTCTCCACATACGCAGCATCTTGCTATTTTCGCGGACTTGCTCATTGTCATAGTTGGAGATTTTTATTTATAAGGTTAGCATCATACCTTCATACTGTGATCAATGGCGAATCCAAACTATTTCATTCCGGAGGTCTGTATAATCTGTATGCGATAACTAAAATGATGATTAACTTAATAAATTCCTACCCTGTCAGCAGGAAGCAGTCTCGCCTGATACGAGACAGGTAGTAGATGACTTGTCCCAATGAGCAGGGTAGGAACCCTTTTTCAGTTTCCGTGTTTTCTTCTCTGCCTTATTTAGGTCTGGCACATTCTTTTTCAATGCGTTTATGGAGCGAGCATAAGACATGATACGATTACGATCCTAAGCAGCGAAGACATTCATTTCATTCAGATGTTTTATTTCCTTCACCATTTTTCGTTTGCCTAATCTTAAACCAACTTCCATCATAAGTAACGAAGGAACAAAGCCCATCATTAACCATCCAATCATTTCTAGTGATTCCATACTACTGATAATTGAAAGATAAGATATCACCTTATGTCAACACGAGTTATTAGAATTCAAATGAAAGTATGATTTCTCATATTAAAATAAAAATAAGGCAACGTAGTTACGTGCGAATGTTTATTCCGTATTCCTGTGACTGAAAACCAGTCTTAAGCGACTTATTAGCAAGTAAGCATAGAGCATAGTATGAAGTACCGTAGCAGGACAGATCTGATTGCTGGTGTCTTGAGTTGTGCTGCTGAAGAAATAGGAGGAGAAGGAGCACCACTAACACACATAATGTACAAATCATTTCTTTCATATCGTCAAGTAAAGAGCATATCTAAAATAGAGTCACCTATTCAAGAAAAACAGAAGGACAACACCTTCAGCCGCAAGAGATGCTTCTTAATGTGTAAATCATGCTATTGGTGTGCATCATGTTTATCAGCCGATGATGGTAGCATTTCAAGATGTCCCGTATGCTGTACTAATAAAATGGATTGCTTATCCATCTCCCATTCTGAATGTTATAGACTTGACTATGATCAGATCCGTGGAATGGTATTGCAATTTTGGACCGAGATCGAAGGTGATATTCCAAGTTGAATATCGCTTACAAAGAAGAAAGCAATTTCTTGACGACTGGATACATGTGGACCTTGTACTACCGGACAACATATTGACTGTAGAGGATCTAATTGTAATTGTACCGATGCAAGTCATAATCCAAGATAGATCATAATTTATCTGTCAAATAATTCTATTACGAATGCCGAATTTATGTTAGTTTACTAGGTGACGATTGTGATGTTTAGATGATTTGGTCCAGCCCAACATCTACATAGATATGGATAGTCATAACTTGTTATAGAGCAATTTCTAATTCGTTAATATGGTTTCGTCTTTATCCATCGACTTATTATTAATTATTAATTAATAACCGTTTAATTACATGAAGTATCACAGCAGGCCTGAAATATATGCATCTATTCTGCAGTCGAATTCCATCCTGTAATGTCATTTGATGACTCAAAACTATGGGCTTACATTTCAAATAAGTGAGTAACAAATCAGAATTATGATCTAGTATTTGATATTCATTTCCTTATTAAGAACTGACATCTATTCGCAAATTATGGGAAACCGACACAGGAATGAAATAATCGCATCTATTCTACAGTCAGTCTTAAATGCAAGAGCATATTATGGAATAAGAATAACTCAGATAATGTACAATTCCTTTCTATCATACGCTACTTTAATTCACTATTTGAAACTACTAACAGAGAATGGTTCACTGGAATATTATGGACCCAACAAGACGTATAGAATCACAGATAAAGGATTACTTTTCTAGAATTACAGAGTAAAATAGGTGAAATGTTGGAGGTCTGATAAACTTGGACTAGCTTATATTGCTTATCAAGTCTTATTTAGTCTGAAGAGCCAGGACATACAAGTGTAAAATATAATACCATGTAAAGGATCAACTTAATATCTAACTTTCACGAAATATATCAATGACAAAACCCTATTGCCATATTTGCAAAGAAGGTGGACGTGAGTGCATAGAGGTGTCAGAACGCTCTGAACTCCTTTTTGTGAAATCACACCTAAGATGCCATACGTGTGGAAGACCGCTTGTAGGATAAGATAAGATAAAATTAGATTCCTAAACCTACACCTCCTTTGTCTGGATAAGCCAGTAATCGCCTTATCAAGGAGAATTATTTGTTCTGATGGGCCAAGTTAAGATTTTAGTATTGTTATGACGAAGCCCTGGCCCATCATTGTCTTTGTGTATTAGAGTAATAGTAGGTAAAGAACAGTTAATAAAAAGAAAGAGGGATAAAATTTGTAAACAAGGCGGTTGATCATTCAGCCTTGATTGACTTGACACAAGTATCGCAATATCTTTCTATCTGGGAAGCGCCACCAACGTCGAAATATGCAATTTGGGTTGAAACATTTCCACAATTGACACAGACTTTATTTAGATCACGCTCATCAGTGACTGGCACTATAGCCCGTAAGGTTCTCAATTCCTTTTTCTTTTCCCTATACAACTAATCATTCAATACAGTGTAATATGAAAGACATCCACTGACTTAATTTTGTTTATACCCGGTACAATTTTTCCGAAGTTCACAGTTTAGCAATGTCGTCATAGATGTCTTCAATTAAAAGTCAGATGTTAAGAATTGTAAAACTATTTTGACATAACATGATAACGGATAGAAAATCATAATTATTTGGGAAAATTAGGATTTAAAGATGAGTAGCAGATCTATTAAAATCTATTACCAAAAATTTTCGTATTAATACTTACTTATCAACATTATTTGCCGTAAATTAAAAAGATTTATTCATATTGACTCGATTACCTTCCTGATAAATCACGGCAATTTGAAGAAATTAGAATTAATCACTAAATGGATGAAATACTTCAATATAGTCTATCAACTCTTATAGTATGAAAGGTAACAACCCTAATAGAGACGGCATGGCCGCCTTCGTCTATGTTTAACAATCGATCTTGTAGGGCTTGCGGCACTTATTTGACTCCGACTGCTCTCTGCAATATATGTAAAGAACATGTATCATGGACTTGTGGGAAATGTTTCAAGATTGATGACATCACACATAGACATGACTATTGTAGATTATCCTATAAACTTCAGGCGGTTGTGGTGAGTCTCAAGAAACAAAGTAGATAATAGAGTAAAGTAACGACAAGTGTACATCAAGTATCACTCTCCATCCATGATATTTCCAAAGCTAATTCCGCGGTCATTGCTTTGTACTAAAGATATCATATCTCCTTTAC
>DASWDL010000463.1:0-4319 GCA_036395315.1 Nitrososphaeraceae archaeon | reverse complement strand
TCCCATTCCGAACCCGGAAGTCAAACCTGTCGTCGCTGCTGTGTTACTGATCTGCGTGAGCGGTTGGGAAGCGGCAGTGCTGGCATTGAATAATTTCTCCCTTTGTTATTTTATTTGTAGTTTCCAATAAATTGTAATTTCTTGGGGTTCGCTGACAAAAAACCTACTTAAGCCCACTTGTGATAGCCAGAACTAAGTGCCGATATCATCTCCCAAGTGTATGTCGTTTAACAATCTCTTAATGTTTCCACAGATTTGATCAATAATTGGATATGCAGTAACAAACCCCGCAGCGTCCCAAGCCTTGCTCTCTATTAAACAAGCATAGTTGGCCACTTTTACTGAAATAGATCTAACTTCCAAATCAAGAATCTTTCTTCGTACCTCACGACATAAACTAATATCCATTTCAAGCCTCTGTGCAAGAATACTTCCACTCCAACCAAATTCGTTAACAATGCCGTTGCTTAAACTATAATACGGAACAGCATCTAATAATCTTCGATGATTAAGATCGGTTTCCATTAGGTTGTGATTGCATAATAAACAGTACATATTATAGAAGGGTCCCAATCTCATGACTTCTTCAGAACCTACGTAGTCGATATTCCCATTAAGTATTTTTAAAAACCCATCTCTGTTCCCCAAATAACGCTCATAATACGGTCTGTAGGATTCACTAATATCAGATTTGAAATCACCGATTATGCTTCGTGTTCCGTTCCTAATCAAAAGATCTTTTATTTCATCCATTCGCAAAACAGGCATCTATAAGTAATCGCTAAGGTTAATCTTTAAACTTATGGCGGCTCCTTAATAGAGGATTTAACAGGATACCTGTCAGATTCTATCAATAATTTTAGTATCGTTCTAACGCCAAACCCTGTGGCCCCTTTAGGGTTGTAACTTTTCTCACACGTCCCTTCTTGAAACCATGCTGTGCCGGCTATGTCGATGTGGGCCCAAGGAATAGTAGTAACAAAATTGGAAAGAAATGCGGCGGCGGTAATTGCGCCAGCAGGTCTTCCACCGATATTTTTGATATCTGCGACTGTGCTTTTTATCTGTTCTTCATGTTCCTTAAAAATTGGAAGATGCCACATTTTTTCTCCCACTAAATCGGCTACATATAGGATTTTGTCAATTAATCTCCGATCATTTCCAAACAAGGCCGCCACGTTTGATCCCAGCGCAATGATCGAAGCACCTGTTAATGTTGCCATGTCTATTATTGCCGCTGGTGAATAGTTATTTACTCCATATGATAACGCATCGGCCAAGATTATCCTCCCCTCTGCGTCAGTATTAGCAATTTCCACGGTTTTTTTATTATGCATTCTGATTATATCTCCTGGCCTATAGGAGGAGCCTGAAGGCATATTTTCTACAGCTGGGACTATGCCGATTACATTAAGTGGTAACGATAATTGGTCAACAGCTTTAATTATTGCTATAACGTTACATCCCCCACATTTATCAAATTTCATCTCATCCATTTTTTCTGAAGGTTTTAGGGAAATGCCACCTGTATCAAATGTTACTGCTTTACCCGCTATAAGATAGTCTATCTTCTTATGATTTCCAGAGGAGTACTCTAGTAAAATCAGCTTGGGAGTGTTATTACTTCCTTCCCCAACTGCAATAATTCCATTTAAACCCACAGATTTTAGTTGGTCAATTTCCATCACGCGTACTCTTATTCTTGAAGAAACTGCCAATTCTGTTGCGAATCTTGTAAGGTCGTTAGGCGAACATTCGTTAGGAGGTAAATTTCCAAGATCTCGAGAGTAATTCACTGAATCGGATATAATCGAACTTATCCTTGCAGCCGTTTCAAGTTCTTCGCTGAAACTTCCTACGATAATGTAGGATTTTTTAATGTCTTTTTGAGACTTTACATCTTTGGTAGTCTTGTATTTGCCAAACGAGTAGTTCGCAAGCTTTATGCCTTCCGTTATAGCTGAAACTATTTCGGTATTAATCTGCATTTTCAAAGTAAGAGAAAATTCTGAAAAGCCTAACTCCTTTACCTTTTGAGTTACTTTTCCTGCTGTTAATCGGGCCGTTTCTGGCGTAAAGTTTTCTTTATCGCCTAATCCAATTAGCAATATCGTTTTTATTGAATTTCTGTCGTTAGCGTATAAGACAGACATCTCTCCAAAATCTCCATTAAATTCCCGTTTTGATAATAAAAAATTCTTTACTTTCTCTAAGTCACTTGATGAGTAAGGAAGTATGATTGAATCTAATTGGTCCTTAAATAAACCAATCCCCATGACCTCACTCTTGATTTCGTTATAATTTTCTTCAACTACAATTACTTCTACCATGTAGAAATTCTCATATTGACTTTATTTTAAAGTAATGTCATTAAACTACTGTCTTTATTAGCTACTTATTTTCTTACTAAGACAATGCAGGTATTAGGTCTTGAGACAAAACTAGAGGAATACCTTCTTGACATGAAGAGAGACATCAATGCTTCCGAAAATTATACTGAACTTACCAGAAGAGCTATTAAAAAACTGGGTATTGTTGACTACAAAAGTTTAACAAGATTTGATATCATTAAGATTCTGGACACTTTAAGGAAATCTGAAGAATCAGATCCTCTTCATAAATGGATAGGAACTTACAATCTATACATAGTGATTTTGAAGAGGTTCTTCAAATGGATGGTAATACCCAATGTATGGAAAATATAAAAAAGATCAAGAGAAAGGAGAAATCAATTTACAAGCCCAGTGATTTATGGACAGTTGAAGATGATCTGCTATTTCTAAAGTATTGTAATAACAAAAGAGATGCTTGTTATCATGCTATGTCAAGGGATAGCTCTTGCAGACCTTCAGAACTGCTTAAACTGAAAATTAAAGATGTTCTATTTAGACAAGCCAACGGTAAGCAATATGCTGAGATCTTAGTAAACGGTAAAACCGGAACAAGACATATCCCACTATTTCATTCAATTCCCTACCTCAAAGCCTGGTTAGATGAATATCCATTTTCCAGTAATCCTAATGCTTCTCTTATATCAGGACTAAGGCAAAGCCTAGGTAGACACCTTAACAGGACGAGCTTGCATGAAACTTATGCTAGATACAAAGAAGAATATTTTCCAAAACTATTATCAAATCCAGCACGCCCCAGAAGAGAAACAGAAGATAGAGGACTTGCTTAAGAAACCTTGGAATCCCTATATCAGAAGACATTCAGCTCTAACGGAGAAGGCAAAAAATCTGAAAGAACCAATGCTTAAGCAACATGCTGGTTGGTCGCCTAATTCACAAATGCATTTAAAATATGAACATTGGTTTGCTAACGAATCAAACGATGCAATACTTGAGTTATGGGGATTAAAAACCAAGCCTGATGAAATCAATAAACTAGCTCCAGTTCAGTGTCCTAACTGTGGAGAAAGTAATAAGATAGATTCAAAGTTTTGTTCTAAATGTAGGAGGATCCTGTCATACGATGCTTATTCTAAAGTTATAGAAGAAAAGAATCAAGATATTATGAATAAGATGGGATTAACTCCAGAAAGACTTGGTAAGTTAGATCAACTCTTCAAACAATTAGAAGATAAAGGGATAATCTAAGGAGATGCGAATACTTATTTAATCACCACCATTATCATGATTCATGGCAGAACAATGTCTTGAATTAGTTCCAACAAAGAGGAACAGTAGCCAAGACATTGAAAAGTTATTATCAATTGGAGAATTTGTTACATCCTCCGCCATTGAAGGTGATGAAAATTCCATTCAAATTCTAAAGAACTGGAAAGCTAAAGATAGAAATTTTGAGGAATCTTAATTGCCAATTGTTCGATAGCCAGATAATATAGTATACTATAAATATATCATTGTGACAAATATAGTATACTATATGCCATACCTACACAGCAAGATAGAAAAACACAACGATGGGTGCAGAGAACCCTCAGCCAAGAGACTATACATCAGAGACAATGATGATAAAGGTAAACAAAGATTCGTATCATACGGTGTAATTTGTCCAAGCTGCGGAGTTTTAGTAACTGAGGATTATCACCCTAATCCAACTGCCATCCAAAAACAGAAATATCAATTTGATAAAGAATATACTCCAGAACAATTAAAGAGATTTAGAAGTATAGATTTAGACCACATGATTGACACTGCATTATCTAAAGGTAGGGATAGAACTGTTGCATTCAATAACTGGAGACAGAAGTTAATGGATGCAGGTATGACTGATAGAGACGCCAGAAAATATATTATAAAGATCTTTGATAAAAAAATATCCTGATGAAAAACCTAAGAATGATAAGCCTTTAC
>DASWDL010000462.1:0-5625 GCA_036395315.1 Nitrososphaeraceae archaeon | reverse complement strand
GTTGTTAACAGACTGGAACTTGGCCCAGGCATTAGCATCAGATTTAGTCGGTGGAACTTCGTCTTTGCTCGACAGATACGTGATAATTATATTGCCTTCCTGAGCTTGAATTTGCTGCATGATAACAAAAGACGCTGCTATTAATATCAAGATAGTCATTATAACAGTTATGAAAGTAGATTTCATTAAAATCCTATAGTGCAAGCTAACCACATATGTTTTTCTATTGGGTACATGATTAAACGTCCGGTTTGTTAAAGATATGTTAAATCATTTCTCATATATGGCAAGAGATGAATAATATAAGAACAGGTCTAAAATTTGTCCTGTTGAATCGGAATATCTTAGTAAACCCCAAATAACATTCTCATCAAACCAGTGTAAAATTTTTGTATTTTAATTTTTGGTGGATTATCATAAATTTTACAATTCTCTAGTAATGCTACTCAGAAGGTAAATTTTCATAATGGTTTCACATTCAATAACATGAATATTCACTTTGACCAACAGACGTTGGTATTCCGCTTCAATTAACACATTCTTATCCAACTTGAATCCAAAATTTTTTCCAATATTGCAATAGCATCGAGAGTTGCTACGTAACACAATATCTAAAATCTTTAGTTGAAAATGAAATTTTTAATAAGATTTCGTATATGCATCTTTGATATTCCCCTTAAGAATGATTAATCACAATTTAAGGAACGTCAAGATCTAAGATTGATCTATCTTTAGTGGACGATTTTTTAGATATTGATTTAAGAGAATAGGATTCACCACTAAATTAATTGCAATTAAAGGTATGACTAGGCTAATGAACAGGTCCTTGAATTGATATTCTGATGAAAGTGACAGAACTAATGCTACTGCTACTCCTCCTCTTAAACCTCCAATGGTAAGAACATTTTGCCATTGAAGAGGAATTCTAACTCTAAAGATTCTTAAAAATGCACTTCCACTGTAAACTACTGCAGCTCTGGATAACATCATTATGGCAAACGGAGCTACTATTATGAGAATCAATGGAACGGCACTACTTTCATATGATTCTACTGCGAGTAAAGGAACTCCAATGAGAAAGAACAGGAAACTATTTGTAATGAAACCTATGTAGTCCCAGTATTTGTGAAAAAGTTTTCTAACACCGATTGAAACCTCTTTGTGCTTAGTAACGAGAATTATTGCGGTGAATAAAGTAGTAACTACTCCAGAGATATGTAGAAAGTGATCAGCCACTATAAAGCCACCTATAGCCAATCCTAAGGAAAAGGTGAAATCTACGTATTCATCAGCCTTCCACTTGTCAAGAATTTTTCCGCCGATCCATCCCAGTCCAGTACCAAGTGCGATTGCACCCACCATTGACCAAATAAAAGAGATAGACGCATCTAGGAATGAAAATACCACACCTGAGAAGATAATCCCTTTAACAACATTAAATGAGATAATGCCGGTTGCATCATTAAACAAGGACTCTCCCTCTATGATTAGATTCAATCTTTGCGGAATTGGAAACTTGCTGAAAATCACACCCACAGCTACAGGATCGGTAGCCGCAAGAATAGCTCCGAAAAGCAAGGCGTCGATAAACGGAATCTTAAATATACCAGTAACTCCTATCCCTATAATTAGAATAGTCACTATTACTCCTATAATTGCAAAGAAACCTATTGGTATGGCTTCTTTTTTGATCCGTCCAATCGTTAATTTGCGTCCAGATTCGAAGATCAAGATAGGAATAAAAACATAGAATATTATGTCCGGGAATGCTCCAATAATTCCGTAAAATTCGTCCACATCGAGTTTTACAAGAGGAACAACTGTTAAGATTGCTCCAAGTAACATCAAAATTGTAACTCCAGGTATGATGAGGTTTCTTGTGTATCGGTTTACTGCAGAGATAACAACTAGTAATAGGCTAAAACTGAGCATAAAAATTACCAGTAGATGCCCACCTTCTACCATAAATTACAAGATTTGTGCATAGATTTAAGTATGCTCTTCAGAAATTAAGTACTTTAGAATCTGCCAAATAATCTGTAAAACAAAAGAAGAGCCTGTAATGATCATTATGCTTGAAATATGGAACAAAATCTAAATGAGTTAGTCAACTGGGATCAGTTGGGATATGCTTATATAATTTCAATATTATAACGAGGACAGAAAATGTTTCAAGTTAGTTTCCCATCAGGCCGTAAAGTTGTACCTACTTTGATCGTAGTAGATATGCAAAACGGTTTTGTTAGTAAAGGCGGTTCTTATGACAAATTGGGAATGAACACCTCCAATTACAGGGAGATAATACCTAAGCTCAAGGATGTAATCGATTTCTGTAGGAGTAAAGAAATTCCTATCTTTTATACCGAAGCAGTCAAGGAGGCTAGCGGAATTGATGTGTTAACAAAAGTCCACAACTTTCTGCCAAAAACAAGGCAAGAGCGACTAAAGATTCCGATCTGTGTCAGAGGCACATGGGATGGAGTTACGATTGATGAGCTAAAACCGACAGAGAATGATCATGTAGTCATCAAACGGAGAGATTCAGCTTTCCAAGATACTGAACTACGGGTCTGGCTTCAGAGCGAAGGCATTAACCTGCTATTTTTTACCGGAATCGATACTTCAATTTGTGTAGAGACATCATTGAGAGACGGATTTAACATAGGATATGATGTAGGGTTGATATCTGATGCCACCGCTTCAGGAAATAAAGAACATTATAAGACCACATTAGATAGAGTAGGGGATTACTATGGATTAGTAATGAGTATAGAACGCTTTAAAAAAGCGACTAATCATCTGGACGAATGGAGGAAAAGCGAACTAGATTTAAGTCACCTACCAGATGAAACTTGGAATACCTTTCTTGACGAGTTTGAATTGTTAGACCCTAGATCATTTGCTCTAACTAGCTGAGCGTCGACTACTTTACCTTTTATCAGGTAAATGTTTTATCCTCTCTAGTTGATCAACTGGAAAAAATCACCCTCATCAATGAATATGAATCTTGGTTCGTTTAGTAATCTCTAACACGCAATACTGAGAAGAATTAATTGGAAATTCATTTTGATCTATTTTTACTTTGACTTACGATAATTGTGCGGCATGTTGTTCCGAGACCCATTTTTGCAATATTTTACTAGCTTGGTCAAGTGCTTCTTCATATCCATCTTTTATTAGTTGTCGTATTGTAGCGTTTGAGAAATCAAATGTCTTATTTGATATTGTATGTATATCGTTCTTTCGCTCTACTCTAACTACAAGGTCGACAGACACCATATACTCTGTGAGATCCGCGTATGTAAAATGCTTGCCAGTCATAAAATTTCTCGTTAGGGCCTGCTGTTGTAAAATGTTGTCCACTAACTCCTTTCTAATCTTATTATCGTCGGCCAGCTTAATTAGTTTCTTGATTATGTTAACATAATCCGTTACCATTATTGCCATCCTTTCATCAAACAAAGTCCTATCATGGTACGTCAAATCGTTTTTTCTATCTACTACTCCATCATAATTAGCAGGTAAATATTCTTGTTTAATTGGATGTACGTTAATTATGAAAGCACGTAGAAGTGGAACCTCAGATTTTCTAACATAGTGCCAATACTTGCGGTGTTCCATTATGGCCTCCCTTAGCGGAGTGTTGGCAATAATCCCACCATCCCAAAAGTAGCGTTCTTTCTTATTAACGGTTTTTCCACTTTGCGATTTTTTCTCATCTCCATTTTCACTTTTGATTTTGTGTTTGTTACTGTAATCTTCCACCATTAACTTGGTGTAGTCGTAGTTAACGGGTACAGAACCACTTGCAAGAACAAATTCAACTTCTATTCCATTATTATACCTGATTACGTGTTCGAATCCTTCGTTACCATTATGTGCATATTCCATACCGTAACGTCCATATTCAGTTTTGTGGCTACCGTCTGGTTTCTCATAACTATCAAACACTATTGTGCTTCCTTCCTGTACATCTACAGCCACCAAGAGTAGTCTGGGTTCTTTTTTCTCATAACTGGTCGCTATCGGAAATTTTGCAAATTTCTCTAGACTTTGCTTTAATGGTCCGTTACTATAAAGATACCACACATTAGAAGGATCTAAAAACGTCTTATCTGTCAAAGTCTGAGAAGGTTTGAACACATTAGGTACCCCTTTAAGTATGAACTGCTTTGTATTGTAATACCTTCTAGCTGATTCACTCGTAGCTACAACATTGTTAAGATAATGCCAATAATCCCACCATTGAGTAAAACCTGGCATTTTATCAACAACTGATTCGGTAGCAAGATGTTCCCAAAATTCAATTAACCTTTCCGCAGATCCTGCCCAAGTCTTTTTTTCTTTCACATAACTTACCAGAACAGATGCATTCATAGCACCTATGGAAGTGCCAGCAACAATATCAAATAACGGTTTATCTTTCCTTCCTATAATTTTGTCTCTTTCTGAAGCCAATTCATAAAATGCCTTATAAGCGCCTGCTTCATACGCTCCAAGTGAACCACCTCCTTGGAAGATTAAAGCTCTTTGAAAATCATTCGTAGATGTCAACATTTAGTAATGTGATAAAAAAAGGGAAATTAAAAGTATCTTTTTATTGTTTTATAGGCTCTGGCTGTAAATAGGACTACAAGATTAAGAAGCAAAGCCCGTTTGAGGTTATTTAAGACTGTCCATGCTTCCAAATATCGTCCATGCTTCCTTGATTTTGCCATCTTGAAAATGTAAAATCTCGACTCCTTGAGTCTCAAACTTCTCATGGCTTACATCCTTCCAATTCTCTATCTCATGGCCTGGTTGACTACCATGAAGTTCCTTTGCAAATGTGCCTTCCAAGGTCCATCTCATTGCAAGTTTATCCTGTCCCCCAAATGTATCTACTATTGTGATATTCATATCAGGAAATGCCTTGAGATCTTCGCCTATCCACTGTTTGAAATTCTCCAGACCTTTAACTTCTTCCATTCCATGATAGGTTATATCAGGAGTAACAAAGTTTTTTGCCTCATCTATTTTTCTCTCATTAAATATAGTCTGAACAAATTTTTCAGCAATCTCCTTGTTATGAGCTTCTGTCATGCCCTCATTCCTTTAAAGCTACCATTAAAGTTTTCTATTGATCTATTAAAATAATGTATCTGCTACAAAACGGATTCAAAAATCCGATGGCTCTGCCAAGCCAAAGAACTAATAAGAACTAACTAATCGGTCTGCTTAGTGTAGCTTAGAAATACATCGTCAAACTATCATATTATTGATCAAATGTAAATAGAGTTCTATAGTTGATATTGGATTTTATAACTTCGCTAATAATTCCATTTTGAGTTTCTGAAACTCTTCGTCCGATAAGATCCCTTGCTTTTTAAGATCCGCCAACTTTTCCAGTTTCTGAGTTACATCTTCCTGACCGGATGATTGTTGAGGCTTTGATTGTTGTTGTTGTTGTTTTAACTCATCTATCTGTTTTTGTTGGTCTGCTTTTAATTGGTCCATTTCTTTCTGATGAGCTGCATCTTGCTGCTCCATTTCCGCTCCCGCACGACGTCTGGCCACGCCTGCACCTATCGCTGCTGAAGCCCACCTACCTCTCATAATCTCAATTATATACCACAATAAATAAAC
>DASWDL010000461.1:0-3471 GCA_036395315.1 Nitrososphaeraceae archaeon | reverse complement strand
CACGCAGGGAGGTCTATTCCGAATATACGGACGTTCGGATCATCTTTTAATCTGTTAGCTAACCAGGCTTATGCCATTGAACCCTTTGTTACTACCAAGGACGGTCTAGGAATTGTTCAAGAAGGGAAGATTCGGAATATTTTTGGTATTATTTCTAGAAAGCCATTAAAAGACAAAGAGCCTGATGACTTTCTTGCTTCCATTTGGAAAAAATTCAAGAGTCTACCCTTTGCAATTAGGTGGATCTTAAACGAGTACGAAGAGAAAAAGTCTCATGAGCTACTCGATATTCTAATTCGAAGGAAGAATGTTCGTGCGTATCCTATCCTTGTAGAAGGCAGAAGAAAAATCGTCGCCCAGGCAGAACACACCGTAATCCCTTTAAATAATTTTACCGACGTTATTACTTTATAATAGTTTAGAACTTTTCGGTATTTTTTTTTCCTGGTGGATATTCTGCGTAAATTGTACTAATAGTAGCATGCCCTGAGCATAACTTGCATTTCAAACCAGGTTTATAAACATAATCTCCATCTTCAAATAGCCTCTTTAGTCTTCCGTTACAATTAAGACATGTTTCTTCTGCATAGATTATGGCAGGGCGATTTTTCTTTTGGAAAAACAGAGCTATTGTCCTACTCCTATTGTATTACCGACTCCGATAATCAAAATAGATTGTCCTACGTATGTTTTATCTTTGATGATGGATGATACGCTGTCAAATATTTTATCAGAAGAATCTGAAATTTCCTTTCTCATTATGGTAATTGAGTCCTGAATCGATTGCTTTACAATTATTGCATAAATGGGGATATTAAATTTCGTTGCTACGTCTTCAATTTGATATCTTTCAACCCCAATACCTCCAATAGCTGATCCAATGCCTTCTGCTATGGATCCTGTTTTCTCTCCTTCCAATTTTAACGCTGCGTCTATCATTATAATAGCGTCGATCTTTATTCCTAGATCCGAGATCAATTTTTGAACTGCTTCGCCAGGTCTACCTACTGTTCCACCTGGCCCTTCGGCTTTTATTAGGTACAATTTCCTACCGATACATTCATCCTCAGTATATACAGTCTCTCTTGCGATAACCTTTTTTTCTTTACCAATCATCATCTTTCCAACTGCCATAGGCCCTATGCTATCTCCGATTGGTTGGCCTTTCTTAAAGGCGCCGATCCCATCCTTCAGAGCTTCAGCCTCTTGCAGTAACAAAGGCATGATCATCTGAAGCTGAACGAGTACAAACATGCTAGTTGTTTGTTTTCCCAAGATATAGAAGTGCCTTACTATCTTATAGATCATGTTAAGTGCGGTAGCAGCCTCTAAAATGTTTTCTATACGCGATGTCTGCGCCTCGCTCAGGCCAGAACCCATTCTCTTGATTTCCAGCCTGATTCGTTCATCTTTTGTCCTCATCACATGGTCCAGCTTTCCGATGATCCCGGCAGGATCTAGATCAACGGGCACAACGGTGAAATATTCTAGAAATTTATCGATAATTTGGCCAGCATCACTAGAAAAGGTGGTTGCCATTTTAACATAGTCGATCGTTTCTTTTCGTGCTGATTCCTTCATGTTTTTTAATTTCATCAGGGATTTTGACACATCGCTCAAAATCATCCAGGACTGAAACTTTTGGCCATAGATCATCAGGATGATGATAGGTGCGAACCAAATGACGTATGCAATTGGACTGTTACCCAAATCAGAGGCACCTGGTCCAAAAATACTGCCAATCTGCATAAGTGATAAATCAAGCATATATGTTCTAAGCTGGTCCAATTAGAATGGTTATAGCACAATTAAAGGTTATCTTACGCCTTACGTTTTATTAATACCCGTTATTAATTAATAGTGAAATTTGGCGCAGGATGACAATTTCCCAACTAGTATAAACAAGAACGCACTTGCAATAATTAGAATGCCAGATGGGAAAGAATACGAAATAGCTCTGCCAGCGAAGACTTTTAGCTCAGGAAGGGAAGGTTTCTATGCCCAGGTTCCCCCGTTTGTATACGAAAATGAGGTTTACGGAGGTCAAATCCAGATCTGGAGGAAAACAAAGCCAAAAAAAGAAACATGAGTAATATGCTGCTTGATGACCGATCGCTGTATAATATAGTAATCAAATATCTAGCACTGGTACAAGAAAAAATAACGAAAATGGGCCTGAGTCTATCCTCAGCAACTTACTACCCTATTTGAGAACTAGCATCAATGCGGGCTCGGAGGGATTTGAACCCTCGACCTGACGCTTAGGAGGCGTCCGCGCTATCCATTTTACACCCTACCAAGAACAGTAAGTCTGCGCTACGAACCCTCGTTCTTAAAATTTGTTGCACCAATTTAAGCATTGATTTGGCACTTTGGTGATAAGAACAATTATGCAGAAGGGCTAGTCGAGAGATAAAATAGTGAAAATTAGTGAAAATTAACTGTCCTCTTTTTCGTAAATTTCCCTATCGATATTTCCCCCAAAGAAAAGGACTGATTTCAAATATTCTAATCTAGCGAATTAAATAACTGACCCGTATATCGATATGAAAATGGCATCGCAAGTAAACTCAGATATTCAATTGTTGTGTGATTTTGGAATTGTTGAAAGGTTAATTAGTCCGCTGTTGACTCTGGCAGTAGCAGTACCGTGCACCATGAGATACCTATGTGGGTAAACATTTGGATGGAAGTTTTATATTATATCAATAGTAATCTCTCTTGTGTTAGTGCCTGAGCACTGTTCCCTGAGGAAGAATCGCAAAGACTGTAGAATTGCTGCGTCCTACATTGTTTCAATAAATACACAAAATGAGGAATTCATGATCGGAGTAACATGTGATGAGCACAAACAAGAAATAGAAAGTCGACTCCAAGTTTTGCAAAGGCAACGGGCTCTTCCTGACGGTTTCATAAGGTTCCAGCCACTTAAGATCCTTGTAACTGAATGCATTAAAAGTGATCATGAGACGGCTGAACAGACCCCATAGAAACATCTAGACGTGGACTTGAACGCTCATGTATGCCCAAGTCTGTTTCAGTTTACTCCTTGTGCAAGTGATACAGCATATTTAGAATATTACAAAAGCGGCAATTAGAAATTTTTTTGTTCAGAAAGCAGTAGGTGGACAGTAGTTATGGAAATTCCCTCTTTGCAGAGGGCTCGTATTTATATAATCCCTGCTTGATATATAGACATCGAACGTCTAATTTGCTTTAAGCAATCATCAAGATGAATTATGGATCCAATGGACAAGGCAATTCTCACGTCGTTATACTTGGATATGATGGATCCTGAGATTTCTGCATTTGAAAGAATGAACTCCAGATTACCACTAGCGCGTGAAATTTATGAAGCACAGATTAAACGTCTTACGTCACTTGGATTTATCGAAAAAAATGACAAATCTAGACTAACATTCATTGGAAGGAATTTACTGAAGGTAGTCTTGGTTGGTGGAGTATTCGACG
>DASWDL010000460.1:0-3311 GCA_036395315.1 Nitrososphaeraceae archaeon | reverse complement strand
TCATTGGCTAACAGCATTATATCTTCTGCATTGTTCTTGGCACTTTTTAGTACCACAATATACTGGTTGGGTATGCTCTCCCCCTGGATGTCTCGTAGTTTTTTTGCAGTTTCCATAGTAAGTTGCGCGCGATCCTCTGCGTTCCTTTTTGTTTTAATAGAGATTGCAGTCGAGCTTGAAGGTGAACTGTTAATTATTCCCTGATCGCCTGATTGGCCTGATGCGTCATGAAAATCGATAGATAATGATCCTGCAATTTTTGAATTACAAAAAACTGATAATATTAAAACAACGCCAGTTAGAATTGGTACAGAAGTTCTACGTAGGTTAGTTAACCAGAGAAATTTCCATAGCATGATATTGCAACTTCTATACGTACTCAATATGATTAAGTCTTGTAATTATATAAATAAATAAGAATATAATTAGCGAAAATTCATCGGTTGCAAGATTTTCCCTAAGGATTCTAGGACTTATTACTACTCATCTAACTACATGCATACTAGACTTCGATAATCGCTTATTTAGCCAGCAACCTTGCGAATAATCGTGCGTAAAGGATGAGAATTAATTTCCATTTTACTTCCGGAAGGTTCAGCCCCTCCTCCAGTGCCGCGTTGGTTCTGAGACAGTCAGAAGTTGACTTTATTTCTTGTTTTATTAACGCCACTGCTCGGTAACTGAAAGAGAAAATTCGGATTTTGAATAATATGCAACCCTCTTTGTCTTTGGATCTCTGTCTGCCCAGTCTAGAATACGGCCACAAATGGCGCACTTCAGGATCATTCTTGTTTGCGAAACTCTCATTAGTTCAACTGTTTCGCATTTATGTTGTCCGACGAGGTCTATGAAATTTTGCGTAAATTAATCCATTGAAAGAGGGATTAAATAAAATAATTTAATTTAATTAGACTGTTTAGATCAGTCCGCTAGATTAATCGAGATGGACCCAAAAATAGTTATCCTCACGATCTACAAAAGTTGGAGCGTGAGTGAGATTAGTGAAAACATATGGTTCAATTTTTTCTTCCTCAAGCTTGAAACTTGAATACGGTAACCCGTATCATCATGTCTATATGACTATCCCACACCAGCAGGAGACTCAGCTTCTGAACTATGTTCCATCCTTTTATGAGCGTCTAGCGTTAGCTGATCTTCAAAATTTTTCCCGCAAACAGGACATGTGAAGCTCTTAATTTTCCGTTTGCTGTTTGAAAGACTTGCCACTAGTAGCCTACGTGTATCATCATTTATTAGAGTTCGACTAGTATAATCAATTACAATTGGCCAGTGGCTATTACTAAACAAAAATAAAGGCCTTTGTGTTATTGTCGTTGATGGTCTTGATTATGCCTATCCAATTCTTGCTGTGGGTTAAAGGACTGACCACACTGATTGCAGTTAAATTGTCCTTAAGACATATCCTTGTATTGGACTTTAAACTATAACACCATAGTTACTCACTCGAGGTCCAATTCCCTAAAGATGTGAGATGTCTAGTTGAGCTATAATATACTCGCATATTATTTCTTACTTTTATTTAAGTACCACCAATACTAGCATCATATATATTACATGTGGGTTTTAGGTAGTCTTTGCTATTTATAGACATATAATAGAGATATCCCAAGTATAAAAAAGATAACTAGTTATCAGACTCTCAAGATTCTACTTTTAGACAGATTGTCATAAAAGCTTTTGATTTTCTTGATAGAGGACAAGCAGTGGTAGGTATCAAAGATCATATCGTCATATTTAATAGCTTTAAGACCGGGTGGTACCGCTCTGTTACAAACCATGCATACAGGTCGATTGCTCACAACTACATTATCAAGACCGGTACTTATAACAGGTTATGTTGCAAAGTGACACAATTACACACGTCTAACTACAATGCTCCATCTTGGGATTAACAACTAAAGTACTGGGGGGAAAGAACTATGACATTTGCTTAAGTATGCCATGCTTCTGTCTCAGTTTTATAGAAATTCGTCTATTTGCCTATTGTGCCAAATTCGGTATCATCATTTTTGTAACCCTGTGTTGTAACACTATCGCAAGTCCTGTGGACGCAACAGACGTTATGACAGCGCTTAAGAAAATCAAACTAAATGATAATGACGAAGGATAATACAACGGTACCCCGTTAAAGCTCATTAATGTTTGGTTCGTTTGCATATATGTCGCAGCTAAAGCCGGACCTATTGAACTGCCTATTATTCTCATAAGGGTGCTCATGCCTAAAGAAATACCACTGAATCGCCCTGGCGTTGAAAGTATAATGACATTCATTGCACCAACGCTGGTAAGTGATAACCCTGTAGAAAGGATTCCAAGATTAATTGAAACTAGCAGTTCGCTCGAATGGAACAAGAATAGGCCAATGAAACCCACAGTAGTTATAGTCGTACCTAAAATGATTGGTCTTAATGATCCTAATCTTGATACTATATACCCAGAAGTAGGGCCAAAGATTAACAATACTATTGCAAACGGAAGCTGTACCCTGCCGGCACTTATGGCATCTTCTCCAAATCCAATTGGTACAGGATTCCTAACTAATATCGGGATAGTCTGAAAAACTAAAAACATTGAAAATCCAACTAGCATTATAATCAAATTTGCAGGTAGTATTGCTCTGTTGAGCATAAGTTTAAAATCTACCAAGGGATATTTTTCTCGTCTTTCTATAAAAACAAAGGCTACAAAAGAAACTAGTCCTAAGATAATGAATGATGACTCCTCGTACGATGTACTAAGGTTGCTACTGGAAGTTTCTATTAGGGTTAGGACTAATAGAAATGAAGCGATTGTAATAGTTAAAGCAATTGCACCTTTGATGTCGATGTGGTTTAATGAGTTGGAGAATGTAAATTTATCCTTACCCTCTCTTTTGCCTAACCTGTTGATGTTATTCTTACTATAAATTGAAAGGACTTCAGATTTTGCACCGTTTTGACCAACGTCTCTCGTATCGACAATATTAATCAAACGCCATATTATCAAAAGTAGGGCTATCGCAATTGGTATTATCGCGAGGAACGTACTTTGCCATCCATAGTTTTCTACTATGAATCCTCCTACAGTCAAGCCTATGACGGCTCCGGATGCAAACATGGATGTTATTACGCCTTGACCAATCGATATTTTACTTCTGGGAAATTGATCTCTAATTGTACTAAAGGCGATTGGAAACATCGACATGCCTATTCCCTGAACTGCCCTAGCAAATATCATGAAGTATATGTTTGGGGCAAATCCTGCCATAGAAACCCCCACGGTGTAAATCACCATTATAATAAGTAGAATTT
>DASWDL010000459.1:0-13842 GCA_036395315.1 Nitrososphaeraceae archaeon | reverse complement strand
TTGCAGGTTCTGTTGTAGCAACTTTACCATTTACTTTAACTATATAGGTTTCAGGGTCGATCTCGATCGAAGGGGTCAGGTTATTAAATACCATATCTTTCTTTCCTATATTCCGACAATTCTTTACAGGCAAAAGCTTTTTCTTTAACCCTAATTTCTTTGCAAGGCCCTTCTTTATTGCGAGTTTTGAAGTGAACGTTACCGATGTGGAATACTTGGCAAGACCTATTGCTCCGAACATCGGTCTGTAGTAAACAGGTTCGGGGGTAGGTATAGAAGCATTTGGGTCCCCCATTAACGAATATGAAATAAAACCTCCTTTAATTACTAGTTTAGGTTTACAGCCAAAAAATTGTGGGGTCCATACAACAATATCAGCTATTTTTCCTGGCAGCAATGAACCAACATAGTCAGAAATCCCGTGGGTAATTGCGGGATTGATAGTAATTTTGGCAAGATATCTTTTAACACGAGCATTGTCATTACCGTTTGTATCTTCTTTCAACTTTCCCGTCATCTTCTTCATTTTGTCTGCTGTTTGCCAAGCTCTAGTTGTTACCTCGCCTACCCTTCCCATGGCTTGACTGTCCGATGAGTACATGCTTAGCGCTCCTAAATCATGTAATACATCCTCGGCTGCAATTGTTTCAGCCCTTATCCTCGATTCAGCAAAGGCAACGTCTTCTGGTATAGCTGGATTCAAATGATGACAGACCATCATCATATCGAGATGTTCATCAAGAGTATTGATAGTGAAAGGTCTAGTTGGATTTGTGGAAGATGGTAATATATTCTGCTCACCGGCTATTTTCATTATATCTGGTGCATGTCCTCCTCCAGCGCCCTCAGTATGATATGTGTGAATGGATCTACCTGCTATAGCTTCAATAGTATCATCCACAAATCCGCATTCGTTAAGAGTGTCAGTATGTATGGCTACCTGTACGTCGGTTTTATCTGCAACCTTTAGTGCTGCGTCAATAGTTGCAGGAGTAGAACCCCAATCTTCATGCAGCTTCAGGCCGCATGCTCCTGCTTCAATTTGTTCAATCAAAGAAATTTGCATTGAATCATTTCCCTTCCCTAATATTCCAAAGTTCAAAGGTAGATCCTGCAATGATTCTAGCATCCTATGAATATTCCATGGTCCCGGGGTGCATGTAGTAGCTTTGGTACCGTCTGCCGGACCAGTACCTCCACCAATCATAGTTGTGGTTCCGCTACATATTGCCTCTGTGGCTTGCTGAGGTGATATATAGTGAATGTGCGTATCGATTGTTCCAGGAGTGCAAATAGTATGTTCGCCAGAGATTACCTCTGTCCCAGAGGAAACTATCATATTGTGTTGTACCCCATCCATTACGTTAGGATTTCCAGCCTTACCTATGCCAGCAATTAACCCTCCTTTGATACCTATGTCAGCCTTTATGATACCAATCATGGGATCAAGCACTATTGCATTTGTAATGACAACATCTAAAGATCTCGAGCTAGGTATGCCACTTGACTGTCCCATTCCATCCCTTACGCTCTTCCCTCCGCCAAAAACAAGTTCATCCCCATGGGTAATAAGGTCATCCTCGATCTCTATAATTAGATCCGTATCAGCAAGCCTTACTTTGTCACCTTTACTCGGTCCAAATAGTTCTACATATTGTCTTCTAGGGATTTCAAGTACCATTTTTCCAGTTACTCCTGAAATCCTCTTTTCTTCAGCTTAGCGAGAGAAACCCTTTTCTGGCTATCAGAAAGCTTGGCATTTACTAGACTATTAAACCCAATAACTCGTTTTCCCCCGCCATATTCTGTTAATTCGATAGTTCTAGAATCGCCTGGCTCAAAACGAATAGATGTACCTGAGGGAATGTTCAGGTGAAATCCATACGCATGCTTCCTTGAAAATATTAGAGCTCTGTTTACTTCAAAAAAATGTGTATGAGATCCTACCTGGATGGGTCTGTCACCTTTGTTGGTTACCTTAATTTTTACAGTTTTCTTTCCTTGATTTGCAAATATAGGTTCTCGTGACAAAAAATATTCTCCGGGAATCATGATTTACTTACTCCATATTCAAAATTCAAATTATGGGACTATGAACAGTCACAAGCTTGGTGCCATCATCAAAGGTCGCTTCTACCTGCACGCTTTCTACTAGTTCAGGAACTCCCGGCAGTACATCATCCCTCTGAAGCACATGTCGTCCAGATTTCATCAGTTCTGAAACCTCTCTGCCGTCACGAGCACCCTCTAGAATATGATCAGCTATCAGTGCTACTGATTCCACATAATTCAGCTTCAAGCCTCTAGCCATCCTCTTGCGAGCAAGTTCTGCGGCCATGAATATATACAATTTATCCATCTCTCTTGGAGCAAGAAACATTTAGATCCAAAATTTGTTATGAGTTGACGTATTTATAATTAATCTTATTATTAATAATAATTCAGGAGTAATTTCCATCTGTGACCTGTTCTTTTTTAGAAGATCACATAGTTCAAATAAAATTATAAGGGAGGTGACATGATCTAGGTCTTATTAATGGGATATACAAATGAAAAATGTCTTTTGTGCTATTGTTAACATAATTGAGCCTAAATGGCCTATTAAAATTCCTATTACGTATTGCCTTGTAGGATGCTTAATTTACAGAGAAATTCTAAAATTGAGAAGTATTTACTTAATTTCCAGTATAGCGGTAAAGAACCCTCCCGCTCTTGCGATGTGAAATGACAAGACAATACGGCTATCTGTTGGGAGACGGGGTAAAAAGGTCCTCAGGTGGACAATCTAGACGATATAATCTTCTTGCTGCTAGGCTAATTGCAGATCTTGTTAAGGGATTAATAGGACCACGTGGTCTCGAGAAAATGTTTATCGATATTCTTGGTGAAACTACTGTCACGAAGGATGGCGCGACTTTCTTGCGGAAGATTGACGTAGAGCACCCTGCAGCCAAGTTAATGATAGAAGCATCTAATGCAGTTGATAATGCTGTGGGTGATGGTACGACATCCGTAGTTGTCTTAGCTGGTTCACTTTTGGAGAAAGCTGAACAGTTGTTGGATATGGGCATACCACCGACTATAATTTCTGACGGATATATCAATGCATTAGATATCACAATTCAAATCCTAAGAGCAATTTCTATAGATACAATTAATTCAGACCGAACGGTTATGGAGCACTTAGTTAATACTTGTTTAAAATCGAAGATTTTAACCTTCGTTACTGAAGAAAAGAATTTAGCTAGGCTACTTGTAAACGTTATTCATAAACTAGCTAATTTCTCAAAACATTACATAGATTTGGATGATATAAAAATTGAAGAAAAAATAGGGGTCATGTCTGAAACCGAGGTTATTGAAGGAGTCGTAATTGACAAAACAATAGACAATCCTTCAATGCCTCACTACATTGAAGATGCACGCATACTTCTTTTAGACACAGGTCTTGAAGAGGAAAGAACCAAAACTAATGCAGAAGTCAGAATTTCATCGCAAAACGACATGAAGCGATTCCTAGCTTACAGGACCCAGAACATTCTGCAAAAGGTTCAAAATGTTATTGACTCTGGAGCAAATGTTGTTTTTGCACGTGGTGGTATTGATCCACTGGCTCAGAATTACCTTGCTCAAAGAGGTATACTATCGGTCCGAAGACTTAAAGAAAATGATCTTCTCTGGCTTGAAAAAGCAACTGGTGCGAATGTAACTCGAGACCTTGACAGGATAACCAGTAATGATTTAGGCTTTGCTTCGAAGGTCTACGAGAAGTTTGTTGGAGATGACAAGATGGTTTTCGTTGACGGATGTAAAAATCCAAAATCAGTAACCTTGCTTTTGCGTGCAAGCTCAAAGGTAATTCTTGATGAATTACATCGTGCAGTTCTCAGTTGTCTCTATGTTTTGAAAGACTTTGTAACGTTGCCAAAAATTGTGGCAGGAGGGGGCTCCGTGGAGGCGACAATTGCTCATTTTGTTATGCAAAGATCCCACTCTATCGACGGAAAAGAACAAATTGTCATTCAAAAATTTGCCGAGGCACTTGAGGAGATCCCGCTAGCAATTGCCATTAACGCTGGAATGAATCGGATAGACACAGTCACACAGCTGAGAGAAAAAATTACTTCCCAATTTAATTTAAGAAATATAAGATTAGGAAATGGTAACAAATTTCAAAATGGTATGAATCATTGGTACGGCATCAACGCGATTGAAAGGAAGATAGACAAGATGATGTCTCTACATGTGTTAGAGCCACTCATGGTTAAAGAACAGGTGTTCGTCAGCGCAGCAGAGTTGGTAAGCCTACTTATCCGAGTCGATGATGTCCTGATAGCAAAACAAGTCACCGATACTCATTCGCATAGTCATACACATACAGATGGTACAACACATTCTCACAAAGGTGGAAATAAAGATCATGAACATTTTGACAGACTAGGAAAAGTGCAACGCCCCGCGCATCATTATTACTGATCAAACTATATTACAAAACATATTTTGGCAGCCCATATGTTATCTAATTAGGAAATCCTATTTCATCTCGTTGTTTGCATTAAGGCGTTTACTTGGATATTCAGTAACTTGGTAACTTATTAGTTAATGTAATCAAACTCAATTTTATTGATCCCTGGATGCAATTCCATGTGCCGAATCAACAATAGGTTGCACGAGTACGAACTGTTGTTTTGGAATATCTTTAGCTATTATTTCAAACTTAATCTCTTTCAGACTTTCTGATACGCCTATCATAACATCATCAATGGATAACATGGTAGAGGCATGATCTTTCATGTCGTGCACATTCTTGCCAGATCTAAATCCTCCAATAAAGTAATTAAGATAGAAGAGGAGCACTTCGTTAACATTAATTCTCATTTTCTTTGCTACTTTCTTGGTAATTCTTTCCACGGAGTTTGACAGTATCTGCTGATCTATCTCATTGGCAAAACAATATTCTTTCTCCTGTGAATGTGTATCTGGTTCTCCTTTTATTGTAACCAGGGCATGAATCAACTGTAGTCAGCTAGTATCTTTTTTAGGACCATAATTGAGTGGAGGTCGCTTTGGAACATTAGCTTTGGCTTCATTACCAAAATCGTATGTATGCCCTGTTCCTCTGTAAAACTTTGGTCTTACAGGTTTTCCTTCGGACATACCCTTCTTAGTCAATGACAGGCCAGCAAGTAGCTCTACTATGAGTCTATTCGCCAAACCAGAAGTGATCCCGCCGTTGTATGAATTACCATCACTAACGTCATAGTTTGGGGCGACTTCTACCAAATCAAAGGCAAATCGGTCAGGATCAAAGGATGTCGAGAGAAGACGCATCAATCTCATGCCCTCTCTAGATGTCAAACCGTTTGGCTCGGGTTCTCCTGTGCCAGGAGCATAGGCAGGATCAAATGTATCGATATCCCAACTGACATAGACCGCATCTACATTGTCATTAGCTCTATCTGCTGCTTCTTTTACAATTTTATCTATACCCAGTTCTTCAACATCGAGCATGGTGAACCACTGAAAATCCTGGTCAGCCATCCATTTGTACAAATCAGGGCCCGGCCAATAACCTCTTGGTCCTATTAGTGTGTAGTTCTTTCCTTTCAGACACCCAAGTTCCATTATTCTCCTTATATGTGCCCCGTGATCATATTTGAAACCGGTTAAACCTTGTGGGGCACAATCAGCATGTGTATCAATGTGTATCATCCCTATATTCTTGTACTTTTTTGCAAAAGCGCGAACATTTGCGAAAGTAATTGAATGATCGCCGCCTAACATAACAGGAAGGCCGTCTATATCTAAAACCTGTTTTACTTTATCAGTCATTCTCCTATGAGATTCAACCACATCACCAGGGGATACATTCACATCACCGTAGTCGACAGTCCTGAATACACCAAACGGGTCAACGCCGGTCTCTATATTGAAATGTTCATACGGAGGGGACGGCACAGTCGACGCAGCTCTTATGGCACGTGGTCCATATCTTGCTCCAGGACGAATCGTAGTACCAAAATCAAACGGTTCTCCGATAATTGCCACATCTGGTTTTACGCTCTTTAATTCTTGATGACTTCTTATCCACGGTAGTTTCAAAAAAGTTGGGATCCCAACAAAAATTGGCTCATCGTTTCCTTTGTAAGAATCACCATAAAATTCCATTCCCATGATTTTTCTAGGTGTACATATTTGCCTAGTATTTCTTAAATATTTCTGAGGAACAGTCGCAGTCATTTTCAGGGTAGACCGCGTTGGAATATTGAAAGTGAAACTATAATTTTAGAAGCAAGAAGAATAAGACTATTTACCGCATATATTATTAATTTCTGGCAATGCGTCTAGACTAATTGCAAATTTAAATACAACTGCATCTTAAGTGAACCATGGATTTGTCAGGCGTATATGCAACCTTCGCTGCATTAATTGCATCAGGTGTGGTTCTTCTCTTCTTTGGAACTATCGGCTTAAAGAGTGAACCTAAAGAAGACGAACTAAATGTATGAAACCACTAAATATTTACATTTGATATCATGTTTGTAATAGTTATATTGCCTATTTGAAGTGGATGCTATATGAACCTCAAATTTTTTTCATACTGGTTAAACAAAAGGGGCCCTGAACAAAAAATCAGTAATCTCAAACTTGATAAAAAAAGTGCCTCTATTGAATTGATAAAATATGGTGAGGACATGGCTAATGCAAAGAGATACGATGAGGCGTTGTCATTATTCGAAAAGGCTACACAGGTCGATCCACATAATGATATGGCATGGGGAGACAAAGCGTTAATGCTTGACAAACTTGGAAAAACGGATGAAGCATTGATTTCTTTTTCAAAAGCTCTTTCAATAGATCCGAATAACGAGATTACTTGGCACAATAAGGGACTAACACTAATTCGTGCAAAGAAACTCAGAGAATCAATTGATTGTTTCGATATGGCCTTAAAGCTCAAGGAGAATTATGCAAAAGCATGGTACAACAAGGGCAGAGCTTATGTGATGCTTGGTGAGGGTATTAAGGCACAACCTTGCCTAGATAAGGCCAAAAAATTGGACCCAATGTTATATACAAAGTTGACCAAAGTGTAATTAGTACAAAATACGCATAATCAATCATAATAGGGCTTAATTTGCCAAGATTCCGGGCTAAATAATTACGCTTAAATCAGTACCGTACCATGAATCGATTGTAATTTTTGCTATTTTATCTATACCTAACAGTACTCGATTCCTGCACAAATATTATATACTGATGATTCACAGCTTGAGAATGTTTGAGTTATTTTGGAATTTTGCAAGATATAAGCATTTTTAAGATTTCTCCTTCCAAATATAGTCTTCGTGAGGGACCAAACAAAGAGGAGGAATTGGCAGAATCAATTAGGCGCTTTGGACTCTTGCAACCAATTGTAATTCGACCAGTCCCTCTTGGTTATGAAGTAGTTGCTGGAAATCGCAGATTCGCAGCAGCCAAATTGCTGAAACTTAGAAAGCTAAGCTGTCACGTTATAGAATTGTCTGATAAGGAAGCCTATGAGGTAGGACTTGTAGAAAACTTGCAACACAAAACCATGAACCCTATTGAAGAATCAGTGGCCTTCAAAAAGTATGTTGAATCTTATGGATGGGGCGGGGTTTCTGAATTAGCCAGACAGATTGGTAAGAGCCAGGAATTTGTAACTAAAAGAATTCAATTACTCTCGCTTCCAGAGGAGATCCAAGGGGAGATTATTCGCCAGCGAATAACTCCAACTGTAGCATTAGAACTATTACCCTTCGACAAGGATTCCGTCTGCGAGATAGGTGAATTTGTTATTAAAAACGCACTTACTAAGATTGAAGCAAGGAACTTGGTCAAGAGCTTCGTTAAAGATAAGGTTGACAAAAAGTTTACTCAAATCTACGACGAAGGCATAGAAAGCAATAACAATAACAATGATTTAACAACTCATGAGCGTGAATTATATCTGCTTGATAAGGCTCTAATGAAGTCAATCACAGTAATGAAGTCTACCCTGGTCAGCTTTGATGATATCATAAGTAGTGTCAATTATAACTGGATCTTAAAGGAATTACTCATGCAATACCGGTTGATCATCCATGGCGACATAGATACTTTTCTAAAATTACGCAAAAGGTTAAAAACAAAAATGCCTATGAATTATCTCGCATCCAATCAAAGCGATAAATTGACTAATGATGATGGTAAGGATAGGTCACCTACTCCAATTCACTTGGGGACTACCTTCCTCTCTTAGGGTACGATTAGTAACAAATCACACAAAGATACGAGCGTATTATTCTGTTTAAACACAAAAATTGTAATTCATTTAGTCACGGAAAGAATGGTCATAATATAGTGATACCTGAAAGTAGATCAGAATATGAATTAAATTAAGTGATCATTTAAGCTGCTACTAGGTTTTGAAGTTTCGATAATGATTTGACTTGACAAAAATTATTCTAGGAATTCTCAATCTTATAATATTGCTGCCTCGAATATGACGCGAGAAAAGACTCTGACCCAATGCAATTTGGAATTTAACAAAAGTCAGAGGCTATCTAACTGCGAGTACCGAGCAGTGCGCATGTTGAATTACAGAACTTGCAACACCTCCCATTAAAAATTTTTCTGCTCCAGTTAAACCCTTTGTTCCTATTACTATAAGATCAAAGTTTCCTTGTTTTGCATATTCGATTATGCTTTCACCTGCTGAGGATTTGCCAATAATAACTTCTGTGCTTGCCGAAACACCTTCATTTTCTAAAGAATGTTTTACTTCAGCAAGGAACTCTTCGGTTTGCTTACTCAATGCTTTTTCATATTCCTCGACCATTCCCCCTCTGTAGAAACCAATTAAATCACCAATAATTCCTAAAGAAGCTCTGTCTATAACATGGACTGCAGTTATATTGGCCTTGAGCGCCTTTGCTAAAATGGTAGAATATGATATGATTTTATCTTTGTATCCCGATTTGTCAACCGGAACCAATATTTTCTGAATTTTTTGGTCCCCCGTATTTTTTGTTGGATCATTACTTTTTTCAGCCATATCTATTTGCTTTTTCCTCCCACCTATTTCCTACTAGGCCGCTGCCTTACATCAATGGGGTTGACCCACTCAGAAACGTCTGCTCCAGTCACAACATCTGCTTCTGAGGGGATTAAATAAATTACATCGTGGCGAGATGGGGTTTTCTTATATGTTGCCAGACTTACGGCCACGAATACAACAAACGACACAATTGGTGGGATCATGGTGTCCAGGCCGGCATAGGCAAAGTAGGGGCTCTCAGGAGGAGCTGTGGAGATTATGAAATATAGTATCATCCTCAATACCGAACCTACAACGATGGAAGCAACAGCGGCTTGTGAAGTAGATTTTTTCCAATATGTTCCCATAACGAGAGGCACGAAGCATCCAGCAAGTACAATATCAAAAGCAAGTATTAGGTAAATTCCGGGTCTTGGAATAATTGCTGCCAGCGCAAAGGCAGTAAAGAACATGGGTATTACAAGTAGCCTAGTTGCCACTAGCAGTTGCCTGTCGTTCAAACGTCTCCCCTTAAATTTCTTAAGAAGATTACGTTGTAGTATGTTTCTAGACAAGACGCTTGCAATCGCCAATGTACCGCCATTGGCGGTGGACATGCCACAACTTACTGTGCTCACAAGCATCAATATTCCGATAACTTCTGGCACGTGTTTAACGGCAACGAGAGGATAGAGTGTAAATGGATCGGCAATATTGGGTTCGATCGTGTGCCCAATTATTCCTATCATAGTGGTGGGAACAAGAATTATCATGGTTAGGCCTGCGGCCATGTAGCAGCTTTTCTGGGCTGTTCGGCCTCCATCTGCTGCAAAGACCCTTTCCATGAAATCTAATGCTACGATGTCCCCCAAACCCAATGATAGTATCCCGGCCCAATTGATAAGAGCCCCATTCTTAAGATCGAATAGACCTGACAGGTCCATGAAATTTGCTGGCACATTTGACACTATCGTCTCGAGTCCGCCAGGTATTGGTGACCATGGACCAATAAAATACAGAAATCCTAACCAGAAACCGATTACTGCCAAGTAAATGTGAAATATATCGGTATAAGCACAGGAGAATAATCCTCCAAAGTATGTATACAATAGGACTACGGCGGTAGAGATTAACATGGCGTAAATGAGCGGTATGCTTAGCACTACGGACAGAATGTAACCACTTGCAGCAAGGTTGCCTGCCACTAGTACTATAAAACTGATTGCCATTAGAGTGCCTGACATAATTTCAGCTGTATTCCCATATCGCCTGAAATAAAAGTCTGCTAGAGTTATCATGTTCATTCGGTTAAATATCCTTCCAAAAAATATCCCTGTCAAAACAAGACAAATAGATAACCCTAATGGTATCGCTGCACCAGCCCAAAATCCAAATGAGTATGTGAGTGATACATTGCCTAATGACGCATTTCCGTCGACTGCCTCGGAAACCAACATGGTTCCAATAAAGAATAACGGCAGACTCTTCCCAGCAACTATGTATCGTTTACTACTTTTCTTTACGAATTTTACAGCCAAAACCCCTATTAGAGCAGTCGCAGCAACGAACGCCATAACTGCAATAGGATAGCTAATTGGGATATCTGCCATAAATTCACGATTCAATAATTGGCGCAATATTTAAGGATATTTGAATACATGAACAATTTCGCGTCGAGATAATTCTAGTCCAGTATGCATTCTAAAATAAGCATGCCTACCTTGACCACAATGTAAATGGCTTGAATGAAACATTTTGTAACAATTTCGTATCTCTCAAGGGGTTGCATTACCCGTAGGTCAAATTTAAGCCCCAGTTTAAAGTTTCAAAAGGTCCTGTTACCAAAGGGCATGACGAATTTGATAATTTTTAAATTTTTTCCTTCGTGGCGACAATATTTGCGTGACCATTTGGATTCTTTTCTTAATCCAAGGGGATCAACATGTCTCAGACGATCTTGTGATTTCTAATCATATGTAATTTAAAAGACGGTTCGCTACTGAAGGACTCTTCACAAGTAATGCATTGATAAGTAGTCTTCTTGTCATGGACCTTCACTGCGTGTTCAATGAGGTCAAATCTATCGGTAAAGGTACTCCCACAAGCTCCGCAGCCATATTTTTTCAAGTAGAAGAGCACAACCTGCTTATCATTTAAAACTTTATTTGGACAGCTTGCAGGTCTGGATTGGGACATTCTGGTATAATAGACCAATTTATACGAGTTTGAACATATGCCTATTGAAAGGAAAATTAATAATATAATTCATTAAAAATTAGCGAAGAGCTGAACCCAGACCTAAGATTTATAGCGATTACTCTATCCATAGGTTTTCAATCCCCATTAATTCAATATCTGTAATAAAGAGAACAAAATTGCAATTAGTTACCGCGTTCACCCTACGGTTTTAGAAGAGTTAAATAATCCTCCAACTTGTTTGTAGTTCTCGAGAAATTTAATACCTTTCTGGGTAATCTTGTAACGCCTGGTCTTCTCATAATAACAGAGCAGCTTCTTTTCAGTGAGATTTGTCAAAAATTTCCTTAATCTGCTGTGTTCAACGTAACATAGATACATTATCCTAGGGATCTGTATGCCTCCCGCCTGGCCGTAACTTGAAATATATTTTAATATATCTACGATTACTTCAGTTCTAGCGCGATGTTTCATTTGATTTTTTGACCCAACTTCTCTATACATCTCCGTGTCTGCATGATATGTCTTTATTTTTGTAAATATGGCATTAACTAGACTAAAATTGAGTTCTTGGCCCATAATTATTGGCTCGTACATATAACCAAGGTAGTAAATTAAATAGAGCATACAAGCCCTCCTGGAACAACAAATAGAAGATTGACTTTGCTGTGGGGCAAGATGGGAAGCCACAAAACGAAAGTGTGATGGAAGTTGAGTTATCTAATAATTATTAATGAATTTCATGTCCAATGCGCTAGTAATTTTAATACTTGCGGCGAACACTCATTGGATAAAGATATTCCATATGACGTGCAGTAGCCTCTCCAATCTCGACGCCAAAAAAATGGCTAACAATACGTAAAGCAAGGTCTATTCCTAAGGAGATACCAGATGAGGTAAAAATTGGCTCTTTCAAAGTGAAGAGAACATCTTCACGTACTGTTGCTAGTGGTGCAGACTGACGCAAGAAATCAAAGGCTCTCCAGTGGGTGGTCGCTTCCCGTCCATCCAACAAACCTGCCTTTCCTAGAAGGCTGGAACCTGTGAAGACAGAAGCAGTCAATTTTGAATTCTTGGATCTATCTGCAATCCATTCAAGCACAGTTTCATTCTTTACTTCATTCAGAGTTCCCCACCCACCGGGAACTATCAGTATATCCAAATCAGGGCAGTCAAGTATGGTGACATCTGGAGTAAACTGCAGGCCACCGACTCCAGTAACTTGGCCTTCACTTTCTGAAACCAATAAGACTCGAAATGGAGAAGACTCTTCCCGCCGTCGTTCCTCATGTAACCGAGCTACGGAAAACACTTCAAAAGGTCCGGCAACATCCAATACCTCGACATCATGAAATATTAGAATTCCCACCGTTAGTGGAAGACTTTCAATTTTCAGAGCATCTTCATTTTCCATACTATTTGGACGACCCTATCATGGATAAAATTTACTCCTGAAAACCTTCTTTTTCAGTCTCGCTCCTGCGATGTTAAGAAAATATATAGAACAATTGAAATTGTGACAGTAGGTATTTCTCAAATTTTCGTAATTTCAGAAGGTTCACGTAGTATGGCAGAATTGCAATTTAAGTGCTGTATAAAAATGCTAATTGTTACAAATTGTAAATAAATGGCAATTTGTGGTCATTACCAATGGTTAGAATAGTCTGAATAGCAATTTCAGATTCGAAAAAGTTTTACAACCTTTACACCCATGTTAATTGCTACTAAAAATAGTCCCCATGCAGCTAGCGAGGCGATCATAGATGCTTGGTATGGCTCTACAGACCTCTGAAGCAATTCGTAATGAATAGAGATTTTTGCTACAGAATATATTATTTCCGAGATAGAGAACGCAGCAACTAACTTTTTCAAATCGCACTTTATTTGTGAATAGTCCTTTTTTTTGTTGACGGGTTAATATAACTCTGTTTATTATCTATATAAAAGAGATATGCAAAAAGTGGAATGTAGATTCCATATTCAATGAATAAAGTTGCTATTGAATTAGTTAGATTATTGCCATCTTGCCTGGAATATAACTGGGTAAAAAAAGCACCCACAAAAAAAGCAACTGTTCCCGAAATAATTATGTTCTTATTAAAGAGAATGTAACTTCTGTATTTATCATAAAATTTTCTAGTCCTAGAACCTACCGTATCGTCCATTCAATATTATTTGATCTAATCACTGTTAAATGTATCTAACGAATAAATTTAGTAATTCAAAATGAGACATAACATTACAGAAATCGGATAGGGTAATCGAACTATATCAGCACCGGTACTTGAAGGATGAAATCTCATACTAATTGAATAAATAAGGATAGATTCATCAAGTTTTTAATTCGTGGAAATTGCAGTATTAAGATAAGCCAAACACCTGATAATAATTACCTAAAGAGGATATAATTATTCCTTCGCTGAAAGTTGAACAGATGAGAAAATCTGCCAACAAAAGTCACTGCTATAATGTAGCATATTTGAATAATGTCGATCTTGCTAATAGGCGTGCAATTGTTTAAATAATCACAAGACGGAATTACCCCACATGGTAACATGCAAAGCTTTCACTTTCCTGCTTAGCAATATTTTTATGTGGTTTCT
>DASWDL010000458.1:0-5867 GCA_036395315.1 Nitrososphaeraceae archaeon | reverse complement strand
ACTGCGAGCGTGTTTGTTCATCTGGTCAGCATCGCGGGAAATGATAGCTTCGTCGGCGCCAAGGCGAACCGCTTCATCCTTCTTGTTCTGCGAAGTGGTAAAGGCAGTAACGTGTGCGCCAAGTGCATGAGCAAACTTCACGAGCAACTCGATATCCTTTCAAATCTTTCTAAGCTCACGTATACTAGTAATGTATCACAAGAATTAATTGTTAGAATTCTAAGTAATATGATTCGCATAATTAGTGTTAACCTAGAGTATGGAAATTCGCCGATCTCATCAACGAAGGATATCAAGGAACTAATTTTGGAAATTAATACATTTTTAAAACGTTCGTTTGGGAAAGGCGAGATATCATTAGAAATTTACGAAAAAAATAGACTTCACTTAACTAATGTCTTGAGTTCATGCAATAGGTTACCAACTGATTTTGTAAGAGAGATGGTCTCACAATTAAGCGAACAGCTCTAATATATAGCAACATGTGGATTTAATGTACTTCGTACTTTAAAGAGGGGACTGAATATCTTATATGATTCTGGTAGATAGAGAATTAGTAGAAAAAGAAACATAGATTGAAATATAACAAATTAAAACTCTAGGATGGTTCTTTATTCTTATTGTTATTCTAGTATGAAGAATATAAAAATCCAGATCACTAAAGGGAATTAGCAAGTAGTCAAGCTCAGCTGATATCTTATATTAGATTCATACTACTCGTATATGATAACTCTTGTCATTTTGGAAGTTCTACAATTGGTTGTTGACAAATAATTAATAATTGCCTCAGCGTTATTCTGATTATGCTTATAACAATATCCGACATAATACTAAATCCGAGTCTCTTCTCGGTAGCGTTTCGAAGGTTGGTCTAATTGGCGCGGATTCTGATAGTGGATGACGAGAAAGACGTTGGAAGGACTTTGAAAATGATTCTCGAAAATTATGGATTCGATATAGACTCTTTTACAGATCCGGCTGTGGCTTTAGAACAATTCAAACCAAGTCTATATGACTTGACGATATTAGATATTAGGATGCCGAACCCTAACGGCTTCAAATTATATGACCAACTTAAATCAAGAGATCCGAACATCAAGACTCTATTTCTCACAGCACTAAGTAGCGTAGAGTCTTACAATACTGAAAATAGCGAAGTCTACCCTATAGAGGGAAAAAGACATTTCGTGAAGAAACCCGTAAGCAGCGAGAAACTTTTGGAACAAGTTTATTCAATGTTGGTTCCCCAAGAATATGAGGATAGTTAAAAGACTTACAATCAGTGACCAATAAATTTGTGTGATTCAGTCAATGCAAAAAAGTATAAAATATTTTTAGTATTGACCGGTTGGACTAGCAACAAGGCTAGTCATTAGCGAGGATATTTTTTATCTAATTCATAAGCAAGTAATTGGTTATTTACTACGTCATACATATCGTCTAAACGTATAGGCTTCTGAAGAAATCCATTAGTTATTCTCTTTTTTGCATACTGCACGAAAATTTATTACTAGACAGGTATATTTTAAACATGGGATTTTGTGAAAAAAAAAGAGAACGTAAGCGAGGATTGGTGTAAATGGCTCAAGTGAAGAAGCGGATTCTGATAGTGGATGACGAGAAAGACGTTGGAAGGACTTTGAAAATGATACTCGAAAATTATGGATTTGATATAGACTCTTTTACAGATCCGGCTGTGGCTTTAGAACAATTCAAACCAAGTCTATATGACTTGACGATATTAGATATTAGGATGCCAGAAATTAATGGCTTCGAATTATATGACCAACTTAAATCAAGAGATCCGAACATCAAGACTCTATTTATCTCAGCTCTGAGTTACTTAAAGACTTATGATAATCAAGAAAGGAAACAACACTCCCCTATAAAGGGAAAAAGACATTTCATCAAGAAACCCGTAAGCAACAAGCAACTTTTGGAACAAGTTTACTCAATGGTGAGCTAGGCAAGAAGAATATGAGGATGTTTATGCAGTCGAGCTACAAAAAACCTAAGGAATTCTAAATTTCTTTTTTCTCTGCGTTACAACCTGTTAGTTAAAGTAACATTAACCCCGGTGCAGCGGAGCTTACTTTATCCTCTTATTAGTTAAAGCCAACAAGAGATTTTATATACTGTACAGTCTGAAGCCTACTTATAAGTAAGAATATACTTGTATCAATTATTAAATGATATTTCCTGAGGAGTGGAGATCTAATTGAATCCGGTCCTTGCTCTACTTCGACGAGCGAACTCTAAAGTTATTTTAAAAATCACGCTGTTAGTTATCGTTGAGATTGGTTTGATCTGTGGCAGTTTTTTTATACTGACATATTATCAGTCCCAGGGAACTTCCATTGGAAATTCAATCAACCTTGCGGGCAAAAATCGATATCTGACATCTAATTCATTATTACAAACTGAGAAATTTCTTGACAGTTCATCCGATAAGCTAAAACTAGAAACCGCTCGTGATAACTTAGAAGCAAATATTGAAGCCCTCACGTATGGAGGAACTATTTCAGGCGTAAATATAAAATCACTTCCATCAGATTTTTCTGATTACCTCAATAATGTAACAAGAGATTTCTCTGCCTACAAAGTTTTGATAGATGATAATATAATTGGTCGATCTCAAGGGGCTCTAGACACACCTGAAACGGTTTTAGTATTGAAGCAAGATCTTGAAGCAACTGCCTCAAACTTGGTACGTTCGTCCGATATTTTGGTAACAGCTCTAGGCTCGTACGCAGACAATAATTCACAGAACTTGATTATATTGCAGATCTTTTTGGCTGTTCTTAATATAGGGATCTTGGTCCTAATTCTATATTTAGTGTCAAGAATACTTAAGCCCATATCCGAGCTTACACAGGGCACAAGAGAAATAAGAAAAGGAAAACTCAGCCACCACGTCGAGCAGAAGAGTGATGATGAACTAGGAGAACTCACAGACTCATTCAACTCGATGATTAATTCTATTAGAAGCTATATTGAAGAACAGAGGCGCTTAACTGACGAACTTAAAACGGCGAATGAAGAAATACAGCAAAGAGAACGTATGAAAGATGAATTTATCAACGTAGCGGCTCACGAAATGCGAACTCCTATACAACCTATTTTAGGTTTATCTGAGCTCCTAAAATCTATGAGACATGAAAATAATTTACCCGTTACCAAAGAAGAAGAACTGCTAGATATGATTATTAACAATGCAAAAAGATTATTGCTGCTTCAAGAAAATATTCTGGATGTTTCTAGAATAGAAAATAAATTACTAAAATTAAATAAAGAGCAATGCGATTTGGTAGAAATCATCTCGACTGCCATACAGGATGTTGAGAATCAAATTGACAAAAACATAGTAGAATTGCGATATAAACAAACTGAGGCCAACTCTCTATTAGTATATGCCGATAGAGCGAAGCTGACTCAGGTTGTTTCTAATTTACTTAACAATGCAATTAAATTTACACAAGCTGGCAGCATTACAGTAGACGTAGTAAAAGATGACAATAAGGCTATTGTTCGCATAAAAGACACAGGGACGGGAATTCATCCAAGGGTCGAGTCAAAATTATTTTCGAAATTTGTCACAAATTCCTCATCTGGAACCGGACTCGGCTTGTTTATATCGAAAAGCATAGTAGAAGCCCACGGGGGCAAAATCTCGGGATCCAATAATACAAACGGTAAAGGAGCGACATTTAGTTTTAGCTTACCATTAGTAGAGCTAGATGTGGCACAAAATGTTGAGGGAAATCTATGAGAACACAGTATTGGGATTGTTCTATTCATGAATTCCCCAGCATTTGATCCTGCTAACCTTCCAGATCCTTATTCTGTAAAGAATCCGGGTTCAATTAAATGAGTTAATTCCAACTGTTCCTTCAGATAAGACCTCCTAAGAAAGCTTCAGGAATCTTTACCTCTTGATGCAAAAGTATACTTTGATTGAGGATTCTTGAAACGTTTCAATCAAATAGAATATCCCAGGAGAATATTTTTTTCTTTATTTTACGTTCAACCATACATGAATCCTTCCATGCAGTAACAGAATATACGGTCTTATTATATTGGCCAAATATGGTGAGATATAGCAATAATAAACAATAAAAGAAGGTAAGATTACGGTAATACGTAATAATTCTGAATTTCGTTTCGGACTTACTTTATGCAGATTAACTATACCCCATGAGATTAGATATTGATAAATAACTTAAAAACAAGAACAAAATAATTGAAGGTGCATTCTTTATCAAACAGGGAAATACATGACATCACAGAGCAGTTATAATTACTAATTTGAGGTTTGAGTCACATTCATTCTTTTTTTGTTTCTTATCTAGTCGAAATCATTGGATAACTATTCTTCAGTAAACTGCTGACACTTACAAACCCAAATACGATGATCACTATCATGTTGCCCTAGAAAATATCTGTGACTCTTCCTCACATGTTTACAATTTAGGCAGATATCGGATTCACCTCATCAATTTTGGTTATTTCTTCGTCACAATTAAATTATTCCAGTCTCTAACTTTCACTAACCAATGTTATCAACCATTTGTAATAAACATAAGTTTATAGAAATTATCCTTATTTCGTTTACGACTATTTATCAATAATTTGTAATTTAGAATATTACAAAATATTGAAAACTATAGTATTATAGATGGGGCTTTTGCCTCTATGCTTGTGTTACTTACTTCAGTAAATGAACCAGTAAATGAACGAATAGGGGCTTGTTTTGTAGTTGCAATTGCAGACCCTTGAATATGATCGCTAGATTCGCTAACGGGCATAGTAAGTTTTATTTTATGTTTTCTGATTTTCCTTTAATCATGCATTAGCAACTCCCAAATTACGGTTTGACTGCGCGCGCCGAACTCCAAAGTGCCCACCCCGGATTGACCCGATTTGGATAGAGCTCCAGCATCTTGTCGTAGAGCTCCTGCGCCGTTGCAGTCATTTCGGCTATCCGATCGAAATCGCGTATGTACTGCCGGGTCTCCTCGATGATCCGGGGATTGTCGTCGTTACCAGGTCGCTTATGTGCGGCGATAACTGCACGTGGATTGAGCGACTCAATTTTGTCTAGTGCAGAGATCCACTCCTGGCGACTCTTCGCATTTGACTCGACGAGATAGAGGTGAACGTCATTGTAGGCAGCATCCCCAGCGACCACTAGGTCGATAGAGGGGACGTTTAAACAGGTCGTATGGTCGGTGTCGGTATGGCCAAGTTCCACTGCGACCAATTCGTGCCCCTCGAGATTAATTACGTTTCCTTTGAGCTCCTCGGCGATCACGAGCCGGTCCGGGATCTGGCCCGGAAACCCCGCCTTCCAAAATCTTTCAATGAACTCTTGGGAGGCCTGTTGGCGCATAACTCTCACAACATCAGGTGTTGCGACTGCTCTAGCATTTGGGAAGCATTCAAGAAGAGCTCCGATTCCAAACCAATGGTCTCCATGGCCATGCGTGATATAGATTGCTGTCAGGTTCTTGCCGCTTGCCACAACCCAATCCGCTAGGGCATCAGCCTGCTTGACAGTCATAAAGGCGTCGACTAGAACTGCGTCTTGCTTGCCATAGATGAGGGTGGACGCTATCGCCTGAAACATCGCCTGATTCGTGTCGGGAGGCAGGTCGGTCGTGGCAATGGGTATGCCGGGCGTTAGGAGTACGTCCCAGTTCAGTGGCGGGATGTCTCTAGTACCAACTTCAGTCATAGAGATCCGCTCCTAGGCTCATCTAACTTTCTTTTAGATGTGCTTTACATAGTATACATTTTGTATTGCAATTATATAACTCGGGTAGTTACGATCCGGTAACGATGTTATCCACTAGTATCTCACCAATTTA
>DASWDL010000457.1:0-3553 GCA_036395315.1 Nitrososphaeraceae archaeon | reverse complement strand
AAGCGTAACCGAACAAAGCAATAATGGAAACAAACAACAGGGCTACTCCAGCTCGTTTATTTTTTTTCAATTAGAGGTATCCCCGTATGTAGGCTTGTTCACGAAAGATCCAAGGCCATCAAATATGCGTCTTCTCCATCTCGATAATAAGATCTCAACTTTGTTTTTATTTGAAAATTTAGTTTTTCGTACATTTTTATGGCGCCGCTATTGCTTGTTCTTACTTCTAAATATATTTCGTCACTCTTTCTCGAGACAATCCCGTTTATAGCTTCTTCCATGAGCACCTTGCCGACTCCTTTCCCTCTGTCATTTTCCCGAACAGCTACTGAAACCACATGACCCTTCTTCACAAATCCAAGCTTTCGAAAATTTGAAAAACCGTACTCTATTTTGCACATAACGTATCCGATAACCTGATTAGAAATTTCTGCAACAATGAACGCCTCTGGTAGTTCCCTTAAAATAGAATGAAAAAAATAATCAGAATAGTGTTCTGGTAAAGAACTCATATTAATTTTTATTACTGAAGGTACATCCCTCTCTTCGCATCGATGAAAAAGATAATCCCCAACTTTCCGCAATGAGGTTTGCAATTTATTAAATTGAAAAGGTGGGTGTAATTATTTTAACTTTGTCAGCACATATAATATTTGATTTACTGTAGCATATTTGGCGTAGGACATCTAAAAACTGCACGATTCGGATCAGAAATAACCAAGACCTTATGACTCTTTCCATTTATCTCCAATATCTTAGTTATAATGTCACGTGTCCTGGAATAAGGATGAAGTCCAAGCTTTGAATTTAAATAATAATGGGGAAGAGAAGACAGAATCCCTAGTTGATATTTTTCCTTGAGCTCATTAATGAAAAGGAGATGTTCAATCCCCTCGATATATTCGGTGCCAGTGTAACAATCGTCAACCGTCAATCTTCCTTCTGAAAATCGTCGGAGCGCATCTGAACCTAGTCCATTTTTATTTTCCGATATTAGTATCCCGAAGCCGTTGTTTTTTAGGACGTGAACACAATTCCACAAATATTTTAAAGAATCAGACAAACTAAGATGCGAATCAGAATTTTTGTCTGCACTTATGATCATTGATCGAATATTGAGATAATCGTCACAAGCTAAAGATTGTAGCCGATTTATAGATTTTTCAAACGATTCGGTCATTTGGCCAAGGAATATACTTTCTATCGAGTCATTGCTCGAGATTATGTGTACGCAGTTCGCGGTCATGTCCTGGCATGATTCCAATGCAATTTGTAATGGTGATGTTCTAATACCGGGGCAGGGCATATTTGAAGTTCTTGCGTTATAAGCTTTGGTCATCTTATCCTTAAGAAACATGCGTAAAATAATGGTAGGGCCACCCTCAAATCCAAAAAGAGGATCCTGCCTAGAGGATGATAAAAAAATTGTTTTAGGATTAAGCCCTTTCTCTACAATATTGGACGGGGTTTGTTTAGTAATGTATAACGCAACGTCGTCTATTCTTTTTGAAAGCCCTGAATAGTCCTTCTGAAGGCATTCAACGGGGAGATTAGGCATACCCCTTTCTCTAGTAAATCTTGCGAAGCATGATATGATTTTCGCTACCGATCTGGATCCGTCTAGGGCAAAGAGACGAGCTTCTTCTAATGGAACTGATCCAAGAACTTGCTCTAAATCAGGATCTTCAAATTTGCAAAATCTTGGATTGTCATAGGCGTTTAGGTTTTCGACCTTAATGTCTAATACTACCTCAGCAGCTCCATAGTTAAGCCATAATTCAGGCATTCTAGTTTCTAAAAAACAATAGGATGAAAATTATGGGTGAAAGGGGGAGTGTTCATGGGGAATTTAGGAGCGTAGGCTCATCCTTCATAGATCATAAGGCTCTTTTCTTCGAGTAGAGTATGCAAGTTATGTACGGCTCTGTATACTTCACTTTCCTTTTTGGCGCCGGTACAAACTAACTTACCACTTGCAAAAAGCAAAATCACAGTTTTTGGATCCAGCATACGATGTATAAGGCCCGGGAACTGCTCTGGTTCATACATACTTCGAGGAAGAACTCTAGCGGCGAGCTCTAAGTGAATTTTACCACCCAAACTTGCAGATGCAACAATATTTTGAATTTCAATTTGGGGTTCATTTTCAATTGGAATTCCTCCTTTCTTCAGCTTCTGTACTACATTCTTTACCGCCTTAATCGCTTGCTCTTCCGATTTCGCACCAGTACAGACCATTTTCCCGGAACTGAATATCAATGTTGCAGTTTTTGGTGATTTCAATCTAAAAACAAGCCCTGGAAACTGGTCAGGATGATATTCAACATCTGGAAAAATTTGTGTTATCAAGTTAAGATTAACCGTTTGATTCACAGTAGCGGATGCAACAACATTTTCTATACTAACGATAGGCTTGGTCTGTGGCATACTAAGTGGCTTTATAAAGGGCAGTATATATACCTGTTTAGAATAAACACACAAGGAAGGAGTTTCTAAATAATACTACCAAGATTCAGTTATGTGTATTACCCCGGAAATCCGAGTGGCGTCCCACATAGCTTGAATCTTAGTAAATACTAATGACAAATTTAGAGAAGCTTTAGATTCTCGGTTACCCTGTCTATGATGTCAGAAGGGGCTGGACCTAGCCCGATGCAGGTTATGGTGCCTGGGTCGACCTGGGTCAAACCCATATCACGTACTTCCACGATAGGAAGGCTCAACTTATCAGCTTCCGTCTTTACTTGGTTCAGTTCCTCAAGATTGGTCACTTTAACAACAATCTTTGCTTGTCCCTCATCAAGCCATCTTTTCACCCAATCTCTATGATATTTTTTAGCCATTTCAACTCCCAGGACAGCTGCATGTGCTGCCTGTGATGATATTTTACCGACACCCATCTGCAAATCTTTCCTGATGACAATAACTTGTTTATATTTCAGTTTAACCAGAGTTTGGTTAATAAGTTCTGAAATTAATTGTTTCTTCATTGTCACCTGAGAAGTATGAAGTTCTAGTTGCTGGAGGAAGCGTAGCTGGACTATTTGTGGCTAGAGAATTAGCAGCGAAGGGAATTTCAGTGATTGTCTTGGAGAAGGACCATGAGATAGGCACTCCTGAACATTGCAGCGGGGTGGTTAGTGTTCAAGGACTAAATAAACTGGGAGTAATACCTGATTCTGATGTAATCCAGAATTTCGTAACCAAAGCTCAGATATCATGTCTTTCATCACAAATTACATTGAATGCAGAAAATCAAAATGTAGCAGTAATAGATAGACGCCTGTTTGACAAACAGATCGCAAAGCAAGCGCAAAGTCAGGGCGCTATTATCAGAACTAGAAGTGCATTCCGTGCCGTCACCAAAAACGACTCCAACACGAGTGTTGTCAAGACATCAGACGGTGAATTGCAATGTCATTACATAGTGGATGCCCGAGGGGTTGGCGCTCTCGTAAGTAAAAATAAAACCAATATTATGCCCTCTGCACAATTTGAGATTTACGCAGACTGGATATCAGGTAAATACCTTGAAGTACGCTTTGACGCTGAG
>DASWDL010000456.1:0-2849 GCA_036395315.1 Nitrososphaeraceae archaeon | reverse complement strand
TTTTCAAATATAGCATTGCAGTATCTCGATATATCGAGCGGTTTTAGTTCTACTCTAACAGCTTCATAATTTTCTTTCTTTATGTCGGATATTATCCAGTTTTTTTGATTTGTAAGAATATTGTTTATTGTTCTTGTGAGTCTCTCTGTGTCTCTGATCGCATCAATCGCCAGATCGTCTCCGAGATTAGCTGCTGATTTTTCCGCCAAATATTCGTCATCGGCATATTTTTTTGCAATTTCTTCGTCGTTGTCAAATAAATCAGATGCTGATACTATTTTGTTTGTACTGTCATTACTGCCTTCCCTTGATGAGTTTTTTTCCTTCCAGTAGTTGTATTTGACTTTTCTTTCTATAGCTAACGATTCTGCAAAGGAACTATTACCGACCAAGGCTAGCATCTTTGTTTCTAGTTCTATAAGAAATTCAATCCAATTTCTGATATCATCATAACCGTAATCAATAATTTTAAAATCGTGGATATATCTTTTCCATCTCCTTTTGGATATAGTTAACCCTCTGAATTTAACAATCTCAGTCTCTAACAGGTGACCCTCATCCAATACTAATAATTCTCTTTCAGGTAGACTTTTCTTGTTTGGTAAAAGTGCTAAGAAAATGGAGTAATTGAATATCGAATGACTCGAGGTTAGAGCGATGTTCAACTGGTCAAAGTATTCGCAGGGTTTCCAAGGAATTTTTTCTTTCAGGTTTTTTATGTGTAACCATTGCGAATATGACTTTTGATAGTAATTTTTGCTATCGCTATCTATGAAGACCTGTTCATTTCTTGTTCCCTTGTCACTTATTCTATAATCTTTTAGAAAGGACCTGTATTTGCAGCCGCTTTCTTTGAAGGATTCATTAGTCATACATGGACCATACTCTACTGTTGAATGGTAACACTCGTTTGCATTATCTGAAACACAAAACCCGCATTGGTAAGTCTTATTTTTAATAAAATCTTCTTTTACCAAACAAGTAAAATTATTTTTTCCCTTTGCAGCCTTAAGATAGGGAAAATCTCTAGAGTATTGGGTCTGCAAATCCTTTGTGGAAGTACATATGTAACTTGAGCCCAAAGTCATTGCTGTCGCGATGGCTACTGGGCTCTTGCCGAAGCCAGTAGGAGCCTCTAGTATAATATATTTATAGCCTGAGTTGAAAGCAGTACATATCTGACTTAGCACGGATTTTTGATTGTATCGCTTAGAAGTAAAAGGAAAATTGTTAAGAACGTTGGATACCGAGAATGTTTGACCATGGCTGCTGCCCATATCTATATCTCAACCTCACGCTCATTTTTATTATACCTGCATAGGGCATTAGCCTCAGCATACACTTTTTTCAATCTTATCTTTTTATGGTATTTGGTTCTATAAACATAACCTAACTCTTCGGTACGTTAACGGCGCCGGGCAATGGTTACATTTTCCGCAGACTTGGACGAATTAGGAGATCACCGAAGGACAATATGTAAACGTTGGCGAAAATCGATTGGACTAACAGATATTGATAATTGCGGAATATCAGATTTAGTGTGGAGGAACTGCCCACGGGTTATATTTTAACTTTGGACAATGATCGAGGGGGCGCCTCAGGCTACATATTTTTGGAATCGAAAAGAAAAATGTTAGACAGGTTCTGCATCTTCTTCCCCTTCATCAACAGCCTCGGCGGCCTCTTCACGTAAATTTTCTGCCGGCCCTGTGGTCTCCGGGTCTGACTCCGCAGCTCCTACCTTTTTTGTTTTTTCTGTGCCTCTTCTAGGTCCTTTTCTGACGAATCGCTCATTGCAGGTTAAAGTACATTAAAGGATATCTGTATTGCAACCGACTGGTAAATTCTATGAAATATTTCACTTTGATGATGAGGATGGTCATAGGCTGTTTTAGAAATCGCGTTACTTTTTTCTCTTATTATTAACCTATGTTGATCAGCACTTAGCTATGGAGGAAACAGCTGACCACAGGCTCTTTCAAAACAAAGTACCATCAAATCCTAGAGATAAAGACAAGGAAGAATGATTGGTCGGATAAGACTAGTACAGGATCAAATGAAAACAAATAGGTGTAGTTCAGTATCAAAATGCTTTTGTCCTTATTATGGTACTGAACATATTGGACATTTTCAAGGTCACACACTAGCGAGTCACCCTACAGTTTCAAAAATATATAAAAAGGAATAGAAACTAGCAAACTTCCAAATTACCAATATAATTTATGTGAGATTATTCATGCTCATCAACTTTATGATTGTTTGAGCATTATGATACCTAAATGGATAAAAACGCCTGACGTATAATAAACGCCTGATGAGAAAGATCCTATAATGTCAAGATGTTTATGCTTGGCATACTGTGTTTTGACCTTAATATTCTTAAATTTCGATAGTTCTGTCTATGCCCAAAACGTATCAAGTCAGATAGGCCAATGGTTTGAACCTCTTGATTTGGTCAATCAGTTAAGAATTCGGTGCTTTAATAGATCGTTTGTTGAATTTGTAGCCGATTGCTCTTCCCCATCCAATACATGCCAGTCGTTAAGGCTGGTACGTAATGACACGTTAGAGTGTATTCCTGATTAAGTCAGCAAAAGTTAATAATTTCAAAAACACGTTGTGTTATTATTCGATCATTCGTGTGAAGCAGTCTTGCATCCATCTACTTAACCAGTTTAAGTGAAGCTCAAACCTTATCAAGAATACCACATTGTACATACAAACTTTTGTAGTATCTTGCTTGGAGCGTTACTAGACTCAATTGATTAACCCGCGGCATACTCATTCTGTTCGATAGCCCATTCTGGCATATATCATTTAACCTCTCATTTTATCTATTAAACATTTTA
>DASWDL010000455.1:0-6726 GCA_036395315.1 Nitrososphaeraceae archaeon | reverse complement strand
CATCATCACTAACTTATTTCTATAAGTAAAGGCAGAATAAGAAAAGCAAGTTTCATTATTTTTCAATCCGTTGACTGCCTATTAAGGACTCAAGAATGTATAATCTGGATTATACTTTGTAGATAAATATCTCAGTATGGATGAATTTGATTTTTATGATTCATTAGCATCTTAACAGATGAAAAGGTGACTGAGCATTTTTCACACTTCCATTTATCCCTAGAGGCTTCTGCATAGGTCATATTCCCAACATCCCTTCTCTCATATGCTCCTGTTCTGACATTGTAAGAAGCACCATTGTAGTTAACCTGGTATCGCTTTGTTTTAGCCACCATACTAATGAAACGCTTCCGATTCTATTTAATGGTATAAATTTTGCAAAGATTAGTGAGGATGTAAATGAGAGCAAGCAAATCATGTATCCTCACTAATCCAGGTATGCCTCTGCTTCCCCTTCTCCAAGGAAGCATGATTATTTATATCATAAATATTATTTTAGAGTTAAGGTCAAGAAGGAAAACACTTAATTGCCATAGTTTCGGATAATCCTTACATAATAATTCAAGGGAGTGAGGAAAGATGGTTGGGGTTAGGGTTCCTCACTTCCCTGATATGAAACGGATTTTTGTGTGTTTTGTTTTACAGAATTGTTATTTAACCTTTACTGCCCAAAGGTAACCTTTCTTTGACTGTCTATATCATTATATGGATATAAAAAAAATTATTTACCCAAAGCAAGGAAAAAATCGGTTAATTTGATTATCACGGATGGATGGAGACTATAATATAAACATTAATAAAAAAAGAAAAGATTAAGCGCCGCAAGCAGCTGAGTTTGTAGTCATATGGAAGGTCATTGAGTATTGTGTTCTTCCTTCTTCATAGTCAAAGTATTTGCTTTTGGTTTGGAATCCATCATCTATAACTACATAAACTCTCAATCTATGACTAGGATTTTTTACATCATCCAAGACCTTAATAGATTTGAACTTTAGGATTGTAGTTATATCCTTGGCTGGTCCTGAACTTGGAGTTTCATTATGGAATATCTGACTATTTAGGAGAATGTGATTATTATCCCTAGCGTTAGCCCTAATCTTTAGAGTATTCCAGCAGTTATCCGAAAACTTTACTGTGACCTTTAGTTTTACATCTCCCACACTATAGTATGGTTTATAGTTTTCGTATGCTGCATGTGCTTGAGTTATACTTACTACTCCAAGCACTAGAAGAGTAGCAAGGGTTATACCTATTGTTTTATACAGTGCCAATTACTTTTGGTTTCCTTACCGTATCTTTTAACTACTCTTCAAGCTGATGTATTATTAATAATATACTTGGTTAGGGTAAAGCTCACCTCCTTGATGTGTGTGAACGGAGCTTGTATGTTTAACATAATAAATTAATTATTTATCCTTTACTGCTCAAGGGTAACCTTTGGCAACTCGCTATAGGTATAAAAAATATTTTTTTATCCCTAGTTAGGACAAAAAATCAGAAAATTTAATTATTAACGGATGGAGGGAGAAATTGGTAGTAAACCCTCCATATCCGATGCATGCCTATGGACAATAGGTAAACAAGAGACAGGATCAAACCTTTTATCACTTCCTTAACAAAGTTAAATTGGTCATTTCTTTTTGATTTATATCGTAATCTTGTATTACAACATAAACATTTGACATCTCCAGTCAAGAAGAAACATTGACAGGTGGAGCAGTATCTTACTCCATTGCTATAAGCTCCGTTGCCAAAACCTATACTTTTACAGAAGTCAGTGCATTTCAAGAGCTGAGCTTAGATTAAATTTTCAGATATAACTTGAAGCTCACTCAAAGGAGAGGGAGTAAAGGACGACTATATCAACGCAAGACTTGGGAACTTACCAGATTTTGTCCTTTTTTTGGTTAATTGAATTTTTTTTACCAATGAACTACAAATAATAATATGTAGAGCTAAATCCAAGTTGCTTGAGAACCTTAGTTAGAATCCCCACAAAAGGACACTATTTACCTTTGAAAATCCTAGATTTAGACCTTCTAATCTTTGAAAGCCTATGAATGATTGAACCTTGGACAAAGAATTGCTCATAACGGTAAGCACCTCCGATATATTCAATGTTCTATCTGACAGCAATACTTTGACACTGTTTAATGCTATTGCTTCCAAAAGTGTAGAAGATTTGATACCTAAACTAAATATCACCGAAAAACAATGTAATGATATTACCTCAGTTCTCATGAAGGTTGGTTTAGTTAGAAAAAAGGATGACAAGCTTTACCTTACTAGTCTAGGAAAGATATTCCATTACGCCTACCTCAAACTCTCCAATGCAATGGACAACCTTTGGAAGCTCAAATGCATAGACATTCTGGAAGAATCATCCAAAATACCAAGAAAGGAAATCCATCATGTCATTAATATCATAATAGCTGATAATTTGGTAAGAGAAATATTGAAGAGGGAATTGTGAGATTGAGCTTCAGTCTATTTAATGGTATGAAAGTTCAAAGATTAGGGAGGATGTAAATGAGACCAAGTCATGTATCCTCACTAATCCAGGTATGCCTCTATGCTTTCCTTCTCCAAGGAAGCATAACTAGGTATTCTCACTAAAATATTTTAAAAATTTAACAAGGCTTTGGACAGGAACACTTAATTGCCATAACTTCGGATAAGCTTTGCAAATACATTCCAAGGAAAGTGAGGATTAGTTGGGGTATAGGGTTCCTCTTTCCCTGTTTGTCTGATTCTAGTTATGTCTTCAAGAGTTATTATTTAACCTTTACTGAACAAGGTAACCTTCTTCTTCTTGAATGTGTATGATGTTAGCCAATTTTACTAAAGTTGGAAATTATAGAAAATATTTACCTGAAACAGATTCCGAAACGAATATGGAGGGAAATTGGTAGTAAACCCTCCATATCCGATGCGTGCCTATGGACAATAGGTAGATTAATGACTAGAGTGAAACTTTTATTCATTCCGTAACAAAGTTAAATTGGTCATCTCTTTTTGAACATGTAACGCAGGCACAGCTTTACGAAGCAAAACCTATCTACTAGTGTAATTAATAAAATCATGAGAAAATTTGTTGAGATGGCAATATTTGCTTCAATTTTAACTGTGTTCTTAGCTAGCCTAAAGTTAGCAGGTTTGTGAAGCCTATGGGTTAACCTATAGCCAAATGTTAAATAATTCAAGATTATATACAGTATTACTTCGTCATCGGTATCTCTCTAGACTGGGCTGAAGAGTTTAAGCCATTCCAAGTCCAGCTAGGGTTTGTCTCATATTTTTATATACCATACTTGTGTTATTCTATATAGATTTGTATGCCACACCAAATATGGAGCGGAAGCATCTCCTTTGGCCTTGTTACAATTCCTATTAAACTATATCCTGCTACAGAGGACAAGCAATTTACATTCAATCAACTGTGCCCAAACGGTCACCGAATTAAGTACAAGAGGTGGTGTTCGGTTGAAGAAAAAGAAATTAACTATCTCGAGATTCAGAAAGGCTACGAAATACAGAAAGATCGCTACATAGTCCTTGAAAAAAGTGATCTGGAAAAAGTCAAGCTTAAAACGACTAAGAGCATAGACATAAAAGAATTTGTCGATTTTAAGGAGCTTGACCCAATACTGGTTGAAAAAAGTTATTATGTGGTTCCTGATACTAAACAGAGTAACACCAAAGCGTATTCCTTACTTGTTAAGGTACTCAGCGATGCAAAAAAAATAGCCATTGGCAAGATTATTCTTAGAGACAAAGAAAATATTGTCGCACTCAGGCCATACCAGAGAGGCATGGTCATGCATATTTTGAAATATCTTGATGAGATAAGACCTGCTGACGAAATTCCAGAAATAATAGAGGTAACAAAGGAAAAACCCAAACTAGAAGCTGAGGAATTATCTTTAGCCAAGATGCTAGTAGACAAGTTCAGCAACAAAGATTTAGACCTAAGTGAATATTATGACACATACGCCAAGGAACTGGAAAGATTGATCGATGCCAAAAGCAAAGGTAGAACGATTGTCGCCAGACCCGAGCGAAAACAGAAGGCTCCTCCTGATCTACTAGAGGCCCTCAAAGCAAGCATGCAAGTCAAGAAGTCCAAGTAATTTTCTCTAGCAGCAAGCAATAAACGATAGGCAATCTATCTCTTGTTGTCGCATGTCAGGAAGAATTCCACTCATCCTATGATGTCTGTCACCCTGAGATCTCTACAAGATAAAGTTTGTATTCGTAAGATTGCATCTTAATCGTATTGAGTAGTTCTTACACTTTAGGTAAGGCTAAATGGTGAGGTTGAACGATTCCAAATCCAAGGCGGGGCATGTATCTTAAGAACATATTGCACTTGGCCTACCAATACTCTACCATATCCATGGTTAGTACATGCCCTAGTATTCCTTGGATGGGTATTACTTTCTACGAATGATAGTTTAACTCTATGTAAGCATCAAAACCTGAAAATTAATTTAAACAACTTCCAATTACTTTCCCTGTAAATTGGATAAGCAAGAATTTCCAGATGACGAGGTCTCCCCGGAGACTATGATAATTCCTACTTTCTAATATTTGGTTTCCCTTCGATTAGAAGTTCTTACCTTGCTGCAATATCACTTTGGATATCGAATATCAGGACGCCAAAAAATTAACTTATTTTCACTCACCAATCCTTTATAAAGGAACAATTCTAAATAGTCAATATTTTTATATAATTTAATTACGGCGTAAGATATGTTAGAAAAACTTACTATTAATGTTATGTTACTTTTGGGAGCAACTACATCATTATTGCTACCTTGGATCTCTTTCTGCCATTTCAGCGGCCAGCGCAACTGTCTATCCATCCACTTCGATACAAGAATATGATAAAATAAAAAATTGTACGACAGAACTGAGTAAACATCCAACTTCAATTCAGTATTTGACTTACTTTAATTGTGGTCATATTTCAATGGACGCTAAAGGCCAAACTGTTACTTATAATTCAAGAGAATCAGAGAATACCTGTTTCTAATGAAGGCCATATCTTTGATGGTTGGACATTCAATGGAACTATACCAGGGCCGACCAAGAGAGTGACACAAGGCGATCATGTAAGAATTAAGGTAATAAATGATGCAGGAAATCAACATGCCCACTCGTTACACCTACATTCTATTCATTCTGCCGTAATGGATGGGGTTTCTATGGGAGGCTATGCAGGTGGTGCCATACCGCCAGGGGGTAGTTTTGTATATGAATTTACAGCCCAACCATATGGAGTTTTTCCATATCATTGCCATGTTGATCCTATCGCTGATCATATCAATAGAGGGCTATACGGTATGTTTATAATCGATCCAAAAACTCCGAGGCAACAAATGACTGAGTTTGCTATGTTAATGAATGGTTACGATATGAATTTTGACCAAGAAGGTCCTGTAACCATTCCAACTGCGGAAGAATCTAATAGCGACCAGCAAGGTGGAAAATCCGACGACTCACAGGATAAATCTAGCTTGTCTAATAACAAGAAACTGAAAGAAACTACCGAGGTGCAGAAAAATGATGTCAAAGATGCTTCTTCTGCAGAAGCGGACGATGTAGAAAGAGATAATGAGATCTATAGTGTAAATGGTAAGGCGTTTGATTACATGACACATCCAATTGCAATTCAGGCAGGCAAACCATATAGAATATACTTAGTAAATATGTTAGAGTTTGATCTAGTAAATTCGTTTCATATGCATGGAGGAATGTACAATTATACTATAGCAGGAACGGAAGAAAAACCCAATTATACAACTGATCTTGTGACTTTGGCGCAAGGCGATAGAGGAATAATTGAATTCAAATTGGATTATCCGGGCCAGTACATGTTCCATGCACATCAGACGGAATTTACGGATTTAGGGTGGATGGGGATGTTCACTGTGAAACCTAATACAACCTAACCCAGAAACTTTCCTTAAAAAATAACAGCAATAAAGTCTCAGGACAATTTTATCAAGATAACTAAGAATGAGGTAGTTTTAATTTCGAATTTACCTGTTTCTTCTGCGTTCAAGGTAAGCCATTATGTGTTTCATTGCATAAAGAATTACGAATGTTCCTCCTAAAGATACAGCGATAACAGAGAAGAGCCATATCAAATCATTAGTTCTAACGAACAGAAGTAATAGGTTAATTATTCCGCATCACCAATTTCTTTGTTATGATTCCTCCTTAAATTGAAAAACCTGCTTTCCCAATATTCTTAACAGAAAGCTGTACTTAACAGGCGACATAAAGTTGTTGATTATCTGCAAAGGAAGAAACAATTTTGGTTGAAGACGTAAATATGGTATCCAGTAGAATTGAATTAATAATCTATAAAGCCGAAATCGGCCTTATATTTGACAATAGAGTCAAGCGCGGGAATTAGGTATACAGCAGATTAGACTGCAGTACTAATACAGAATTTTAAGCTATTTTGTGCTCATAGGATGAATAAACCGGGCGGTAAGATTTCTAGGAAAAGTCTATAAGCCATGCAGGGATTAAAAGCACTACCTATTTAGGGAGGAGATCTGTCTGAGATGAGAGTTTTGGTAATTGACGATAATAAAGAGATCACTGATATGTTGTCATTTTATTTGGAAAGTTTAGACGGTTACGAATGCGAGGTCAGCAACGATGGTAAGGAAGGTCTACAAGCGATTAAATCTGAAGATTTCGACGTGGTCA
>DASWDL010000454.1:0-3889 GCA_036395315.1 Nitrososphaeraceae archaeon | reverse complement strand
TAATAGTTATCAGTTGAAAGACTCCAGACATTGGTAGGCTCATTGAGTCAAAACCGCGAACCAATATAACGAAAAGTCATGACCCAAGCGAGGGTCCTTGGAAGCTCAACTCTTAAATTTTTTGTAAACTGAGGGTTATTTCTTTGCAGGTAGTGCTTTGGTTTCATTGGTGGCCACGTGGCCGACAGTATACTTTTCAAGATTTTTAAACCCGGAAAAATCTTCCGTCACTTTACTTAAAACCGTTTTATTGACATCAGACTTCAGTAAGGTATTATAAACATTTTGCAACAGAGTTATATTATCTCCCGTAAGTGTCAGATTCGTTTTGCCTAGCCACGATGGTACTACAGAAAACGAGTAGCTGCATTTACAGGAATTACTTTCGAGTCCACAGGCGGTGAAGCCTGAGCCCATATCTCCATGTATTCGTGTACAAATAATTTTGAATTCGGCACTAATAGGAGATGTTGAGGCCATGTAAGTAATGGATAATGATGTTACTATTAGGGCAACTGCTAAAAACCTCATCAATCGAAATTAAAACTCCTTTGATTTTAACCTTGCCCGAAAGAATAAAATTGAGACAAAATAATTCAAGTCATATATACGAAACAGACTAAAGCTCTGTAATAGCCATTGCCAACAGAGGATATCGAAAAATCAAGAAAGGTGGTTTTAGTGTCGGTGAGCGGCAGCAGAGGCATTGTTTTACGCAAAGGACTTTGCGAAATATTACAGAAAATTGGGAAGATAGAGGAGATTCAGGTAGCAGGTGGGAAATATGCATATCGTTGTCCTTAGGCCAGTCATCGGAAGTGGCTGATTACCTTTTCCGACCTTGAGAAGTACTTACTTTCTATAAAAGAAGGAATGTATAGTGAACTCACTCTCAGGAATTACACCTATACTCATAACACCCTTCAACCTATTCTTCTAAGGCTTACTGAACCCGAGCCTCGAGTTTATGGCGTCTCCAAACCTTAATTAGATACTGGTCAAAACGAAAGTACACCAATTGTCAGAGCCTCCTAGACGAAGGGATGCTAGTGATATATCTGAAACACCGTCCCCAGAGCATCTGCACCAACAACATCTTGTTAGGACACTAGGACTTGTGGACGTAGTCATGATTGGAATTGCAGGAATGATTGGCGGAGCTATCTTTGTTCTTGTAGGACCGGCTATAGGACTCGCAGGTAGTGCTGTTGTTATTGCATTCATAATTAACGGAATAATTACGCTCTTTACAGCAATGGGGTACGCTGAATTAGGTTCGGCAATGCCAGAAGCCGGAGGTGGCTATTTGTGGGTTAGAGAAGGATTACCTAGGCCCAATGCCTTCATTAGTGGGTGGATGGCTTGGTTTGCGCACATCGTTGCTGGAAGTCTATATGCGGTAGGCTATGGTTCCTTTCAGTTCAGTTTACTTAAAATGGTCGGGCTGATGAGCGATGAACCCCTCTTAGGATTTATCCCATTTGACAAACTGATAGCTGTTATTTCCATAGCCGTATTTATCTACATCAACGTCAGGGGGGCATCAGAGACAGGCAAAATCGGAGTAATAGTTACTGTTATTCAATTGGGAACAATTCTAACACTAGTATTATTTGGGATTTTATCAATGCACGGCAACCCAAATTGGTATTCTAATATAGTAAACAATTATGCTCCGTTGGGAATAGGTGGGATAGTTGCTGCTATGGGTCTGACATTTATTGCATTTGAAGGATATGAGATAATTGTTCAAACGGGGGAGGAAGTTAAAAATCCCAAGAAAAATATACCAAGGGCAATCTTCATTTCCCTTACTCTCGTAATAGTTCTATATTGCCTCGTAGCATTTGTCTCTATAGGAGCATTCTCTCCACCCGGGACTCTTCCAATGGGAGAAGCTGCGTGGAAATTTATTGGAAATCAAGGTGACTTGGGTATAATGAAAGCCGCTGAAACGTTCTTGCCATATGGGCCGCTGATAATTCTAAGCGGTGGAATTGTTTCTAGCCTAGCAGCCTTGAATGCCACGACATATTCCTCATCCAGAGTAGCTTTTGCTATGGGAAGGCATTATAATTTACCTCACCAATTAAGTCAGATTCATCCTAAATTTAAAACCCCATTCATTGCTACGGTAACGTCTGGTATTATTATGGCTATAATGGCCTATACCCTTCCACTTACTGACATAGCCATAGCCGCCGGAGTTATCTTTCTGCTGCTTTTTACACAGGTGAATGTCGCAGTCATTTCTATAAGAAGGATATATGGCGATAAGTTAAACTATGGATTCAAGACCCCCTTTTTTCCTATTATTCCTATTGTAGGAATATTTTTGATGATAGGGCTTGCAATTTATCTTCTAATTACTCATCCGCTGAGTTGGGTCATTAGCCTTCTATGGATTGGCATAGGATTTGCCATATACCGACTTTATACTTTCCGTAAAGAAATAGACCATTACGCACCTATAGTTACTAGTGAAGGTGATATCACAAGGAAAGACTTTAGAATTTTGGTTCCGTACATTCCGGAGAACCCCGACCGACTAACAAAATATGCAATTAGAGTTGCAAAAGATAATGATGGAGAAATAAACATTTTAAGAACCATTACTGTGCCCAGTCAAACCCCGTTGTCAGCCGGAACCGCATTTACGGAGTCTGCCAGAAGAGCCTTTGAGCCGCTAGAAAAGGCTATAGAAAAGGAAGGAATACTAAACCATTACCTAGTTAGAATTTCTCATGACGCAACTGAAGCTCTTGTATCCACGATAGAAGAGCAGCATATAGACCTTTTAATTACAGAATTTGATAACTTTAGAACAAATAAAGCGTTGCACGCCCTGGTAACATGTAATATTCTTGCAATTTTAGCGGGAGGCGCCAGTGACGAAGAAATTATATTTGAAGATATTGGGCTGAGCTCGGAAGCAATTCAGCATCGGAGGAAGATTATGGTGGTGGTGTACGACGGAGGAGACCATGCGGAGATAGTATTGAAGACAGCAAGTTGGCTAGAACATTCTGGGAAATTCAGAGTAATAATTCTGTCAGTAAAAAGAAAAGAAGAAACACCCAATGAAAACAAGCCAGAGAAAGAGCAACACGTGCAGTACCTCGAACAAATCGGAGTTGAATTTACCGAAGTCTATATTTCTGATGCTACCGAGAATGCTCCTGAAAAGTATGCCCGACTTATTTCTTCTTCTATAAATGCTTCTGAGCCAGATTTGGTTGTAACAGGACTCACGATTGGCAAATACAGTGTTTTGGATAATCAGTTTTTCGCTACGATGTTGGATAGACTTAATTGTCCTGCTATAGTAGCTAGGGCTAGGGCTTTCGTTATTCCAGGCGTAAGTAAAATGAGGGCTATTATGGTTTCCCTGTTAGAAAAACTGATAGATAAGATAAAGGAAAAATAAGTGAATCCTACTCCGCGCGCTTTCTGCAGTATATGAATGATACACAATGGATTTGTTAGATAAGTTCCAGAACAGTGACACGAACTCCCCTATACTCGCCTGCAGCCAAATACCGGAACCCGTAATAGATTAATGATTAGAATAGTGCTAATGGAGTTTGAATTGGATAAGACCAAAGCAACTGCTGAAATGCAAAGAAATGTTTTAGACAGAGGAAATATTTGTGGACCATGCGTTAACGGTAGACATAACGAGTGTAGAGGTTTAAATTGTATCTGTAAAGATAAAAGTCACATAGAGTGATAATGCTTTTTCCTGTCTGGTATAAAGTTTTTTACAGTTAAATCGCAATGCTGTTCAATTGTATCCCGGAAAGGCCATAACAGTAGTGATACAATATATCATCGAGGTTTAAGGGAATATTCCATATATTTTTCAAAGACCTTACTTTACTTCCTTTGC
>DASWDL010000453.1:0-4765 GCA_036395315.1 Nitrososphaeraceae archaeon | reverse complement strand
AAGTACATCATTCTGTTGACAGACAATTTTCGAGTGGTACAGTCTGGGAATGTCAATTTCCCTAATTGGCTAGGTCATTACAGTTAATTTAGGACATATGGGGGGTCAAAGACTCAAAAATTCAGGTCAAAGCATTAAATGAACGTATGACGCGTATGGACAATGATGTCATCACTGACCATTTAAACGTTTACTAAGAAAAAGTAGTCATTAAATTACAGCTATTCAGTTTACCCTCAACATTTTTTGGCAAGCTCTCTGCATAGGTTGGATTGTGTTAAAACTAGATTTCACGACTTCATTCTAAATAGGGGGTTGAGTAATTTTCACTATTTTTGCTAACTAACCGACGTCAGTTAGTCAATGGCATAAGTTTCACCCAAATTCTTAATTAGCTCTTGTTCTAGTTCCTCTTTTTTATAGGGCGATTTGAATTTAGATTCTGGTTCCATTCCATTTCGTAGCGCCTCTGATAGCGCGACAATCCTAGCAGGCTCCTCATTCAATTGGGCAATTGTCATTTTTTTGAAGTCATTATCTAAACATTTAGTTTCTCTAAAAGTACTTAGGGCCTCAGATACGTGTAGGCTTCTATTATCAATTCTTTGAATGAAGCGAGTAAACTCCCCAACACCTCTATAATAATAAATGCTATCTTGAACCATTGCCATTCTACCTATCTGTTACCTCAAGAGTAAAAATAGTCCTTGACTTGCCGATTTTGTATATATTAAAGTATTGTTTAAGTCTTCCAATCCAATAATCATCGTCTTCCCCTGATCTCGGTAATGGTAATGTTATTTCAACCTCAGTATCGTTGCCCATATCCTTAATCGGTTTTCCTTCTTGTTCAATTTCGGCCCATATCTGTTGCAGGGAATTATCCACTTTTATGAAAATTCTGGTTTCTTTTCCATTACGCCTTATTATCGCCGGCTGATCCCATTGCTTTTCCTCCAAAGTTTCGTCTGGATTGTAGTCACTAGTCCAAATCGCATAACCCATTCCTAGGCACCGTTTCAATGCATCTCCTAAACTACCAGTCGTCATTCTGTGTTGGTTACGTTTGGTACTATGCCAAGAGTAGAAATCGAACATTTTCGATAGATTTTCAAATGCAGGAATATTCTTTGGATTTGAATTTCTAACGGATATGTGCACAAATCTATCGTTTCCATCCTCAGAGATCCATATCCTTACCTCAATCCTGCGAAAATTTGTGTCCTCTAGACTCTTTGCTGGATAATAATCATTCAACCAGTCAAATGCATTGTCCAATAGTTCTTTGAGCACAAAAAGGGGCCAATTTTTTTCCAAGTAAGATGTCTCTGTCTCTATATTCCTAGTAGTAACATATGCCATAGACTGTTTATCAGTCGTTGAAATAGGTCTAGTTGCGGGTCGTGGTCCGATACCATCTGATTTTTTCGATCTCAGTTGCTCTCTCGGCTTCGCTAATTCCGTCGTTTCGTTTAACTCACGGATCCTTGCATTTCCATTATAAGAATTATTTTTTGACATATAAAATCTGGACATAATCACGTATTTATGATAACTAACCATAGTATCGTTGAAATTTAATGATATTATGTCCATTTCTTGCCAAGATCTTAATGAAAGTCTATGAATTAGTTAAAAATATTTCAGGTGATTATATTAATTTATGTACAACGATCTTTATAGTACAATTATATATATCAATAATAAAGGTTATCGATAGTCACTAAAAATGGAGGAAAAAAGGTTTACTTATAGGCTATGCTACTATAAAACTGACTAAACTATTAATGGTTCTCATAAGGGGAACGCCTGTATAATTAGGCCGATTAAATTCTAGCATCCTAGATTTTAATGCCAATGAAGGTGACGCTATTAAAGGACTTTCCACTTCGAGAGGGCGAGATAATACTCAGAAGAGCGATTGTAAAAATATTATTTCAGTCAGTACCCCTTCGACATCAAAATCAATTATATCTTAGACCTCAACTCTCAATTACATAAAAAAGCTATCAAAATTACTTAGCATCTCCACCAAATATCGGATTAATTAATTAACTCCATGTCCATGCAAAAAGGGTTCAAATCCAGTTCCAAGAATAAAATAGTATAATTTGATAAAATTTTCGGCGCCTATTATTTGGTATCGCCTTCTGGATTATGGCAAGAAGTATAGGTAGAGATAAAGTTGCCAGAAATTTCTTGATTATTTCTGCTTACGGTTTTATTTTGCTGTTTACGTCTAACCAGGCTATAGTTTTGATTTCTGCGCATTATCCGCCATTCGGTGTTGCAACTATTTCGTTTGTTGGGTTATCTTCGTATCTGATACTTGTAGGTATCTACTATTCAGCCGTATCTGTATCATTTGATATAGGATTGCGAAAGTCAATCCGCAAATCCGTACAAGAACATTCAAGATTTCTGCACAGCATTGGAAGGGCTCAACTGGACGAAGGGATACAAGTGGCCGTCATAAAGGCAACTAAAGAATATTTGGACAAATTGGTCCAGCAAACAGGTGTTGAGCCAACTCTAACTATCAGTGATATGAAGCAATACTTGAACGAAGTATTACAAGAAATTACCCCCGACAAGAATGGACACCCAAAGTGACATACGAAAATAACCCTTTAAACCCAGTATACTCAGCAGGGGGTGATTCAAAATCTGGGACACTTTTTTGAATCTAATTTGATTCACATACCCTTGGGCCTGCCTTAATGAAGTGTCATATTAGACCATCTTCCAATAATTAAGCAATGGATTGGAAATAACCTCAACCAAGCACTCGTTGATACTAAGTTTAGCTTAGCTTGACATCTAGATCGAAAATAAATAACTACTCAAACGGACAGTTAATCTCTATCCGTTAGTAACATCAAAGTTAACGATAACCTTAAGGTCGTGGAGCTGATCAGCACTTGCTAGTGTCAAATAATACTTACCAGGAGATAATTGTAGTTGTATATTACCAAAAGAACTGGTTTGAGAATGGATCTCGTTACAAGTTGTTATATCAAAATCTGCTGACGTAGCGGGAGCACTACAGTATGAAACCTCATACAGGGTAACAGTTACATCGTTTCCATTTTTCTCCTTGTACGATCCTGTCAACTGTGCAGTAGAAATATCCTGATTAATCACAAAATTGTAAAATTGATAGTCTTCAGCCTTTATCTTTGCAGTTTCATCAGCTATTTTAAAACCGTGCTGACCTGCTCTATGAGCTTCATTGGTATCAGTAGTAGTACCACTACCTTGTTGTCGTGTTTCAGTTCCACTATCAAATAAAGTATTTGAACTAGATTTAGAAGATCCTCGGTCATCTTGATGGGCTATTTGTATCGAGTCTACCATTTTTTGTGCTGCCGGTAAAGTGGAGGAGTACTGTCCGGTATTGGCAATAAATAAGATATTATATTTGTCGTTACCATCTACAGCTATTATTTCCATGGCCTTTACATCTCCTATGTTTTGGTCCGAGTATGTATAAACTATTTGTCCTGCAGGCTTATCGTTAAAAGTTATTTCATTATTCGAAAGCAACTGGAAATTCTTGTATGATTTTCTGAAATCTATTGCTGCCTGTACATTCTTTTTAAGCGTTTCATCGGCTGACGGGAAAAGAGGTATATTTGCCATATGGTAAACATACAGACTTTCAAGATACTTGTCTTGTGGACTTTCTGCTGGCGAAGTAAAGACTACGTTATCGCTATTCTCTTGCTTTACCCAATTTGTTGGATATTTCATTAGTAATCTAAATTCAGGGTTCTGGTATTCTAAATAATCATCCGAACTGGCTGTTAAGCCAGGTGGAATATTCTGTGTTGTTGATTTGTTTTGATGTATTCCACCTTGAGAAGATGGTTCTGTTTTTTGTCCCGGTTCTGAAGTAGTTGCTACGCTTGAGCTAATAGATTCACCTTCTCTCATGGTCCAGACAGAGCCACCGAAACCGCCAGTCTGTTCTATCTTTTGTAGTTGAGTACCATTCGAGAAATTACTTGAAATATTTAAAAATAGAATTCCATGATTTCTTGTATCTCCCTTCGGTACATCTGTCCACTCACCATCAATTTTATTGTTATCTTGAATCATGCCCCTAAAAATATTGGTAAATGATTCCCCATTGTTACCACTCATGCCTAACCACCAAACCATGTTACCAAGTTGTTTTATGTAATAAGTGCCTCCGTCATCAGCCGTCCAGATGCCGGTTAAATCAACTACAGCTTGTTTACTTTTATTATCGGTGGTGATCAGGCCGGTGCTTGCTGTATTGTTTGAGCCGACGGTTGGTGGTTTGGGTTGTTGTTGTGATGATTGTTGACCTATCCCTGTCGTGGTATTCGTACTATTGGCAGCGACTGCAGGAGGTAATATTCCTAATTGGTCTGAGACTTCTCTCATCCCTTTCACTGTGTTCAGCCATGCTAATCTGTAATTATCTATTATTTGTGAGGATTTACTTAAATCAGGTTCCTTTATGGCAGCACCATAATATTGTACTGCAAGCTTCAATGCTTCATTTTTTGCAAATACGCTATCAATTTTTGTCGAATCGCCGCTTGTTACTAAATTAGAAGATGCCACATGAATATAATCCGTGTCATTTTTCATCGCATTTATTACTGCATGGTCAATGATGGACAACATAGCAGAAATAGCCAAATCCATTGATTGCGAAGTTTGGGGTGTTTCATTAGTTTTAATTTTTTGTGCCAAGGTTGCAGCCTGAGCAAGTTCTGCAAATACAGGTTCT
>DASWDL010000452.1:0-2561 GCA_036395315.1 Nitrososphaeraceae archaeon | reverse complement strand
AAAATACCATCAAAGAGAGATCTGAAGATCTCTCATTCTTGAAGAGAGATATTACACAGTTGAAAAATGTTCATGAACCCTTTGATAGGCTATCTTATGAAGAGGCTGTTAAACTACTTGATTCTAGGGAATTTAAGGTTATAGAAGAAAACGGCAATGAACGCGGCATCAAGTGGGGCGATGACCTAACTGTTGACTCCGAACGTGAACTCACAAAAAGCACTAGCAAGCCGATTTTTGTCGTAGGTTATCCTCTCGAGGTAAAGCCATTCTATGTGAAAGAGGATCCCAATAGCAAAGGAAGAGGACTTTCTGCAGATATGCTTGCTCCACAGGGATTCGGAGAAATTACGAGCGGGAGCTTACGAGAAGAAAATATTCTCTCAATTACGAATAGGATGACAAAGGAGGGGTTAAACCCGGACAGCTATCAATGGTATTTAGATCTTAGAAGATATGGTTCAGTCCCACATGGAGGGTTCGGATTAGGAATTGAGCGTGTTATAAGATGGATTACAAATGTAGAAGACATTAAAGACACAATATTATTCCCACGGACGCAGTCAAGGCTTTTACCATAGACGTAAATTAAAGCAGTTCGGCAAGTAAGATTTAATATTAGTAGATTGGAATCGATAGTGATTTGGAATTAAAGACTTCTTCGGTTGACAGAATCATCGAAGCGTTATCTTTTCTTGAGAACGATATGGATAAGCTTGATCACAGAGTTAATGAAATGAAGAAGCATATTATGACTTATTCTAATGAGGAAATAGAGAAGTTAAGGCAGATAATTATTGGACTTGCGAACGAGCAAGCCAATAAGCTTGTTCAGGATGCAAGGACAAATGCTGAAGAAGAGGCAGCAGCTATTGCTAAGGAAGCAGAAAATAGTATTTTAAAAATAAAAAATAATATTGATTCATCGTTCGATCAGGCTGTAGACCGTATCATAATTATGGTTTTAGGGGAAGATATCTCACCTAAGAATCAAAAGTAACTGCTTTTGGCAATCAGATTTTCAGAAACATCCAAAAAGTAGAAAGCGTTCTGTTAACACCTTCATTACCCATCTCTAGTAGGCTACATTGATTACAGAAATTGTTAATTCAAAAGTCGTACTAAGGATTTGGTAAAAGGTGCTTTATACGCAAGATTTAATAAGAATTTTTGTGAAAGGGATATGTTGATGAAAGACCCCTGATCAGGGAGTTCTTACAAAATAAGATCACAGTAGCTACTGTTCATGGTCGTCAATACTACAAAATCATAAATGCACTCAAATTGATGGACTTAGAGTATGAATCGATGCCTCCAGAACAAGCAGCCACTTCTAATGCGAAGATAATAATTACTACTAAAGATGAGGCAAGTATCATAAGCAAGAAAGATATCCTTCTAGATACCGAATTTGATAAATACCCTGTGCTCTTAAAAGCAAAAATTATGCGTCTATTTGTGAGTTCCTATCACGACGATCAGCTCACTATTGGGATCGATCCGGGCAGTCGGATAGGAATATCAATAATTTACCTTGATAAGGAAATCGAGAGTTTCGTCGAATCATCACCAGCATCGACTATACGATTGCTGTCCATTCTACTGGGAGGAATCCATTCGAAAAAGAAAATTGTTAGAATAGGAGATGGTGATATGGCTATGTCTACGTATTTTGCGAACATGATAAAAGCAGCATTCAGGGAATCAGTCAAAGTAGAAATTGTAGACGAACACGGTACTTCGTTGCCAAGATATTCTGAGACGAATAGGCGTGGTGTTCGGGACAGATCTTCAGCGAGAAGGATTGCCTTGAGATCTGGAAGAGCCTTTAATCCGTGTTAGGAGACGTAGTCATATACCTAATTCGCGGTAACACCAAAAATAGAGTATGTCCATGAACAACTCAAAACGACGATACACAAGTGCATTCTTATATCTATACTTTCTTGTCTATAATTGTCCAACTTACTTGGTTTCGTTCACTCTAAATTGTCATAAATTTTGATAGTTTGCGTTTTTTATTAATAAAATATTTACGAAAATTTAAATACTATTTTTCATAATCTTATAGTGAGTATCTCTCAATTTAAGGAAAAACTAGAATGACTTGCAAAGGTATATGTATCCGTCATAAAGCCCAGAAGCCTGTTGGAACAGGTCGGTATGCTAGTGGACAGAAACGTTGTCAGATATGTGAAATATTCATAAAATGGGATGGTTTGTGGTGTCCCTGTTGCGGTTATAGATTAAGAACAAAACCACGTAATCTTAAATATAAAGCCAAATTGCGTGCAAGGAAGAAGATACAGGAATCACACATAGAAAAAGCTATTCCCATACGTGTATAACGTCTAGCTTAATGCAAAACCAAGGATCTAATGCACTGATTCTTAGGACTGTTAGATCAGAAAGTACAAGAATTTTTGTAATAAAATTTCTACCTTTTGTTAATGGTCGTTTTATTGCGATATCTGAGGGTTCTGATAGAATAGGATCGATCTGCGTTTCAATCAAGTCCTACAATAAAGTTAACACGGCCAAAGTAATTCCTAGTAAAAGTG
>DASWDL010000451.1:0-8174 GCA_036395315.1 Nitrososphaeraceae archaeon | reverse complement strand
ATGAAAATGGCAAATTTATTACGATGTGGGGAACGAAGGGAAAAGGTAATAGCCAGTTCAATAAACCATGGGGAGTCGCTGTAGACTCAAAAGGTGATGTATATGTCAGTGATCAACAGAATCCTGTAGTTCAAAAGTTCGACAGCAATGGCAACTTTATAACAAAGTGGGGTTCATTTGGTTCGGGTGATGGACAGTTTGTTCACTTACATGATGTAACCGTAGATTCCCATGATATGATTTATGTTACTGACGGTAGAAATAATTCTCGTATTGAGAAGTTCGACAGCAATGGCAACTTTATAACAAAGTGGGGTTCAAAGGGTTCGGCGAATGGGCAATTCGTAGAAAATCATGGAATAGTTGTTGATCCTGAGGGATACGTTTATGTCGTAGATACCAGGAATGTGCGGATTCAGAAGTTTGCCCCTGACGGTCAGTTCGTGTCGAAGTGGGGTTCTTTAGGATGCGCAGACAACCAGTTCTTGATCCCACATGATATAGCAATCGACTCGAAAGGGTATATCTACGTCAGCGACAGCGGAAATGTTCACTTCCGTGAAAAGTTCAAGTGTTAGATATTCAGTTAATGGATCATATTTCAGAAATGTGCTATTATGAATAGAGCCATCGAACAGCCCATTGTAATCCCCCAAATGATTTTATTCCAATCAAAGATCTTTTGTCCATCTAGTACTCCAAACGGCAACAAATTAAATAAGGCTATCCATGCGTTAAATGAGGCACCGGCATATAAGTATCCTTGATATGGGAACAAATGGGCAAGGCCAAGAAATGAAAAACCCATCATCAAATTTGTCAATGGCCCAGCGAGTGCAACTCTACCAAACTTGTTTCTATCCGTAAGTCCCACCATAACTGCGCCTGGAGCTATAAACTTAAATGGCATAAACGGTAACGCTGATATTGCCGTTATGATAAGGCCATACATCTGCGCACGAAATTCAGCCCAACTTCCATAATACTGTGCCAGAAATTTATGTGCCATTTCATGAACAAGAAAGGCACTTGTGAAAATAACGAGAAATTGCCAAGACAAATGCCGATAACCATTCAATGATAAGCCTACACCGGTAACTAAGAGCGTAGCGACTAAGAGATGGATGAATTCAGTTTTTGAGCTCTTTATCTTTAATGCTTGTAGCAACTGCCGTCCAGTACTTTTACCAAATGATGAATAATTACCACCATCATACACTCCTTCCCTCATAAGCCTCCCTTTTTCAATATAGGAGTTTAAGAATGGACAGAAATGATTTGTTGGAAGTCTGTGTAGATGACAGAAAACTTCACCACAGTAGGTACATCGAAATGGGATATTCTCTTCAAGACCACATAAATGACAATTCATTGTGCTATGCGATCACACCCCTTCGAGTATTCATAATCTTGAATTCAATTAAATTTAACTTCTGCCAATTGAGCGGTACGGTAAATAGCTTTAATCTGGCGATATTTCTGAAACCTTGAATCAACTCTTTTCTGATCTTATTTGGTAACCATTTATCAAAATCGAAAAACCTATACAAACCTTGGAGTATTTTCATCGTTTCCCTGCGGCCTGGGCTTTATTCCTGTATTGTTACTAGACTCAGATAAGCCTAGGCTAAAACATTTGTCTAACTGCTTTCCAACTTCCCCAAATTCAATGCTTCTCGATTGAAGGTTTTTCATCAATGTGGCTATACAATCTGCAGAAGAGCCAGTCGTCTGGATTCGTTTAATAATTGGAAAACCATTAATATTTTTCATTAATACGACTACGTGCATAGGTCTAGAGTTTTCCCTAGAATTTAGAAACATTGATGCGGAAATGAAAACTGCGAAAAATAGTACCGCATATAGAGCAATTCTAATTGTCTCTTTCAAATCTATATATCTTAGTTTTTTATGGATTTTAATTTTACGAAACAAAGTTAGATCTAACAAGATGGGCTACCTTGGTAAGTGTACGTGACAAGTAAATGATCAATTCATTTTGAGGAAGAACACTGGATAAATGTACTGAGAGACTTTAATTAGTTTGGGCACGAATTTATTCTGTGAATAATCTACAATTAATGAAATTTGGTCCTCTGCCAATTCGGATCGTAGTAGGAACTGCTCTAATACTCCATGGGTGGTCTAAACTATCAAATTTGATGGGGGCTCAGGGCTTCTTTAATAGCATAGGATTACCTTCTGAACGCGTATTCCCTATAACATTGCTAGAAGTAATAGGGGGATTTGCAATCCTAACGGTATTCTGACGAGGGTAGCAGCAGGCCTTATAATTTTAGAGATGATTGGGATAATCCTACACGTCAAATTATCAAAAGGTTTTGTCGGCGGATTTGAATTAGAGTCGTTGATAATGGCCATTTGAATTAGTCTCTTCGTAACAGGACCGGGCAGGATATCAATTGAAAATGACTCACTGAAAAGGGAAATTTTCCCTAGCGGTAAGAAGGCCTAAAGGAAATAATACACCATATTAAGAAGTGGTTACCAATAGGCAGAACGCAATTGTTTATATTAGTGTATTAAGATATCACTTAAAAGTGATGTAAGAGCTGTTCTCTAATCTCATATTAATTATGTCTACAATGGACCAATTTACTGGAGTTATGATTTTAACACGTACTACGAACTAAGTACTAAAATGCGTCTATTTTAAAAAGTAAATTTGCTTGGAATAGTGCAACACTAACCTGAAAGATAATCGGGATTGGTATTATTTGTAATTAGAACGATAGAATTTTATATACAGTTGATTGTTTGCATTATGTAATACTGCATAGATTTTGAAATAAACGCTTATAATATCTCATTTGATCACAACATGATGAAAGAGTAAGAACGGTGACATCAGAGGAAGAAGAGATCGGTAAACTCAAGGTTGAGGCTGTGAACGCGATAGACAGGAATACAATTTTAAAAATTATTGATAATTTGGCTGCGTATGGAAAGAGTGAATATCGAACAAGGGCGATAGATGCAATCCTCTTTATCGTCAATACTAAAACCGACAAAGATGTAAAGGCTTATGCATTAGATCTCGTAAAGAAGATTAAAGAAGGAAAGTAGGAAACGTGATGCTTCAAAACCTGGCGCAGAACTTTTTAATTGGGTTTCTGAACCCTTTACGGTTTAGCAATTATTAACAAGATTAGAATTACCTGACAATTACATATATGTGGCCTTTTTTTGCAGGGCTAAGCAGAATGCTAGATGCGGGCTGCTCATGTTTGCTCCTTTTCCTTAGGTTGTTCTATTCAGTTATCAGGTAACTACGTCGGAATAGTAGGATTATCATTTACTCACAGGAATCAATTCCTTATCAACAAATTCCTGAAAAGCAGGATCAAACCATTATTCCATTTCGATGTTTCCTTCCCATATATCCATTATCGTTCCTTGTTCAAAAGAAGTTTTCATCCATCGCAACCAACCGATCCATTCAATTTTACCCAGTACTTTCCTCTGTCGCATGTGAAAAACATGTGCGAATGTGAATAAGAGCTGATATGCATATGCAACTTCAGGTGACCAGTCGGATTCAACTTTACTTACTACCTTTATTAATTCTGGGCGTTCAATCCCAATTGTGTAATTGCGTGCATTCTTTCGTCCAAATCATTAAGCACCTTTGTTTCGATATCAGCTGACAGAGCCTGAGTTTGTCTCCTAGAGAAGTAGAGAATTACAAACAGTGTAGCAATTATTCTAATCACTTCTGCCATGCTAAAATATTCGGCTAAACCTATTTCAGACATTAGCTGTACTGCCTACATGCAATACATAACCATTGCTCACTTCATGTGGTATAGATAATATATTTAGGCCTGTAATGGTTATAGATTAGGAACAATAGAGATGAAATCGTTTGCTATAGTGCTCTATTTGTGATGTTCGAATTAGTTTCCCTAGCATCCCTTGCCTACGGGATAAATATTAACGAAAAGGATACATTATTACAGGAGTTGGACTGAATCTTGAAAAATAGTATTTGATATTAACACTTTCAAACTGTTCATCCCGAGGCGATCTTTTCAAAAAGGGAATAATAAATAACATAACAACAAACAAAAAATTGGAGAGTGGTCAGCACTTTTTTAGGTTGTATGACCTAAGCACTTTACGTTGCCAGTAAAGGTATGACTCAGACCATTGATGGTTTTATAGTTTATGGTTACACCTTTCCCACATTTTCCGCTGATAATTACATCCTTCGGCACTTTAGCATGACAGATGCCATCTTGTGTTTCCTTTCCTTTTAATTCATAGGTCTTTCCTGTACTGCTTCCATCATAGATATATCCGCCCTTATTTTCTGCACCGGTGAACGGAGACGCAATATCCCAGTACCCTTTCAGAATTCCTTCTCTGGTATGAGCAGAGAACTCAAGACCATGTGTGTTCTTGGACGACCCAGTGGAACATGATATTTTCTGGCTGTCACTTGTACCTATAACTATAGCCCCTCCAACGAACGGCTGTCTTGCATTTACCGCGACGATTGCACCGTACATGAGGCTTGACCCAGTCACGAGACCCACTGCAATCAAGCAAACCGTAACGGCCATTGTCAATCCCTTCTTCGAGGTAGTATCCATTGTAAATTGTTCTTTTATATGGAAATATATAAAGATTGTAACCAGATTAAGAAATATTTAAATAAATTATACTGATGAATGATGCAATGCAAAAAAGTACTAAATTGGTAGCATTAGGAGCAGCATTAGTCCTTTCAGGAATTTTCGTGACGGCCTTAAGTGTGAGTAGTCAGGTATCTGCTCAGGAACAAAAAATAGATCTTGACAAATTAAAGCAACTTTTGAATGAAACCCGTAATGCCATAGAAGCTAACGATGATCCTGGAGCATTGACTCAATTAAACCTAGTGGATCAAATGTTGGGTATTGGTAATACGACTACCACGGGCAACATGACTAATACTACAGCAATAGTTACCGGATGAAATCAACTTATTTTGAATCTTCATTTTTTATCAGATTCTAAAAATCCTATTATTTTTTCATTTGTCATATTCCCGGTATGATGAAGTACCTTAGCATTGCGTTAACCTTTATGCATAGGTACCGATTCAGAGCATTCTCATGGCCCGAAGAGACGCTGGCCCAAAAAAATGTTTCCTAGTCCACAGTCAATTCTATTCTTGTTTCCGACGGAAGGGAAGGCAACACTGGCATTATCGGCGCGGAGAATCTTCGTTTACCTATCTTCCGGAAATTACATCTTCTCCGTCTCTTCCAGACTTTGTTATGGCTTTCATTTCTTTCCATTTGATTACCACTTCGTTTCTAAAAAAGTTGTCACTCCTGGCAATACCTAGGCAATCAGTTGATGCCTATTGGAAAATATTTACAGCTTGAACTCACTGTTACAAACTAATCCCCACGAGAAGAAATGGGATTGGTGCCAGAATCAATAACAGAAAATTCTTCAGAAGCATTTCTACTACAATTCCCCGCTAAATTAGTCGTTAATCAAAAATTACCCTCTCCTAGGATGAGTAGTTATCAAATGTTTGTCTAACTCGGCCATACTGTTGCATACTTGACCACATTGATTACACTTGAATTTGCGAATGTCTTCCAATTGTAAGTCCCGTCCTGATTCCTAAGCGTTAGCACCTATTTAAGTAGGGTGACTATTTCTTTTATGATTTTCAAGCTCAGCTAAGCTATCAAATTCCATGCCACACTTATCACAGTGGTACTGAGTTACCGAACCCATGTTTAGAAAGTATTCAACTTTCCTATTAAATTCTTACTCCACTATCTAGGCAAGCCAAAAAGGCATTTTAACTCATTGTTGTACTCATTCCCTATGAGGAGGGGGGTTAATCGTGCAATTCCGACTGGCAATTCTCGTGATCCGCCGACTAAAGTTTCCAGTTCGAACTAAGCGATGCTAATCGGTGTGAATGCCGAAGTGAATTTTATATTGTTTATACGCGGATATATAATATACAAGGAACTATCTTAATTCATTTGGCCTTAGTCCTTGAGTCTATCGATAGCCGCTTGCAAGTCATCGATGGATATAGGTTTCTTTATAATGCCCTTTACTCCATAAGAGAAAATCCTCTCTTCATCCAGGACTGAGGCTGTAAATATCATAATAATTCTTGATACAATAAGATTATCTTTTCTTAATTCATCCAAAATGTCATATCCGCTGAATCCAGGAATAGAAATATCTAAAAGAATAAGATCAAAATCATTTCGATTTTTAATCATATTGAGTCCCTGTCTCCCATCAGTAATAATGGTGCAAGAAATATCGGCACCTTCTAGATAAAATGCTACTGCTTCAGTTATCTCTTTATTGTCGTCTATAAGGAGTATCTTCATTTTTGATCTACTCCGATGTTGATGGACTCTCATTTCCACCCAAAGGATTGGAACCAATAATTGGTAATGGGAAGCTAATAGATGTTCCTCCTGTATAATTTCTGTCCACCGAAATCTTCCCACCATGGGCTTCGATTATACCTTTGCATATAGCCAGGCCTAAGCCAGTCCCACCATGCTTTCGAGTAATTGTTGTGTCTATTTGATAAAATGACTTGAAAAGATTGTCTAGCTTTTCAGCTGGTATGCCGGTGCCGTTATCTGTTACAGTAAATAATACTTTGCCAACAGTGTTGCATGTTGCTATCTTTATCGTTATCCTTCCATCCTTATCTGGAACAAAGTCAACAGAATTCTTCACCAGGTTAGAGATAACCTGTTCTATCCGCTTTGAATCGCAAACGACAGCGATTTTGGCCGCTGGCGGATCTATGGCCGCCTCGAATTTTATTGCTTTATCCTGCATTAGAGGTTGCAGCTCGGATATATTCTCCTCAATGAGATCGCAAACCTGTACCTCCTTCTTATTTAACCTCAATTTTCCAATATCAAGTTTGTATACATCCATTACATCATTTACAAACATTTCTAATTTGGATACATTATTACGCATCAACTTCATTACCCGTTTTTGCTTTTCGTCTAATTTTCCTAGTACGCCTGTTTTGAGGAACATTTCCGAATACATCTTTAAAGGAGTGAGCGGGGTCTTCAGTTCATGACTAACCATAGACATAAATTCCTCTTTTGCTAGTTCTGTTCTCACCAGCTCTTGGTTTGCTCTTTCGAGATCTTTTTCTCTTTCAAATAATTCCTGATTCTTAATTTCAAGCTCCTTTGTTCTCTTTTCGACAAGCTTATCTAAATTAGTCTTCATAGATTCTATACTTTGCCTCATTTTTTCAATTTCCGAAGAAAGTTTGCCAATCTCGTCACCTCTGTATGTTTTGGACAGAAATTTACAAGCACTGACATAGTCTCCTATACCTATCTGAATGGATGCTTGCTTTAGATTAGATATAGGTCTTGAAATATACTGAGAAAAAAAATAACCCGAAAAGTAGAGCTGCTATCACAGAGATTATTATACTGGATAATGCTACTAATGAAGAATTCTTAATTGCGGTATCTACAGCATTGGTTCTATTACCAATTTCATCTACTTCATTTGATATCGCTTTATCAATCGAAGAAAATAATGCATCCTCTGATTTTTGAAACTGTTCCTCCAGTCCTAAGGCCTGTTGATTTAATGAAACCGGTAACGCAGACGCTTGGGGTACATGTTGTATTGAACAAGCTTATCGGAGTTCTGACTAAAAAGAGGCCCAACTATTGCGTATGGATTCATTTAAGTCTGTCTCGTCTGGAAAAAATTTGTTGACTAGATCCTCGTAGATACTCAGGTTATTTTTGAATCTACTTTTTTGATTCGTGATTTCTTGTAAAATCTGAACTTTATTTTCACTAGGACTAAAAACATATTTTTCGGCCTTGATTTCTTTTAGGGAATCAATAGCTGGTAGCGAATGTAACACGAGTAGGTGAAATTTATCCCCAACAGTTTGAGAATAATTTAAGCTAAAATAACCGACCAGTCCTGTAATCGATGCAATAATTAAAAAACCTATAATTAATTTAGTTCCAATCCTAGATTGAAATGGAATTTTGTCGCTGTCTCTAGCATAAAGACGTGGGACTCCATTTTGTCCACTTATGGATTCTGCCAATACATCTTAGCTGAATAAGTAAAAAATACATTAATCATTCTAAATCTAGATACTAATAATTTAT
>DASWDL010000450.1:0-6317 GCA_036395315.1 Nitrososphaeraceae archaeon | reverse complement strand
CATGGTGTAGTAATCTTGAAATCGAGAGCACTGTAATAAAGTTAAATATTTGTTTACTCAAGGATGAGTAATGAAAACAGAAATCATAGTAATTCTTCCGATCGCAGTTACGATAGCTACTTTACTAGCATTCGCTGGATTACATACCATTAACGCACAAAATGCGAGCAACATGACTGCGGGAGCAAACATGACTAATGCAACTTCAGGTACAAACATGACTGCGGGAAACGCCACATCGTCTAACACTTCTACCAGAACAGCCAAAATGCATTTAGAAGAAGGATTAAAAGCGCTGAAAGCCGGAGATAAAGATAGTGCTATAACTCACTTGAGTGCTGCGCAAGCAGCAATGTCTGGTGCTTCGTCAAACGCAATGATGCACTTTGAAGAAGGGATGAAGGCAGTACAGGCCGGGGATACAAATGGAGCTATCACGCATCTGACCGCAGCGAATCAAGCTTTAGGTTGAGATCTACGCAATACTGAAACACCTTACTTTTTATTTTTCTAAATTTCAGTAAGAATAAATTTTTAGATATCGAATATCTTATAAACTCGTAAAACTATCTGGCTTTGTGACTTTCACTTTTTGTAAATAAACTCATACAAATGTCTAAAGGCACGGAGAAGTCGTTTCTTAAAGATTTAGAAAAGATTCATGACAATTGGCATAGACGAGATCGCTCATTTGAAGGAGATCCAATAGGTTTCTTGTCTTTTCATAGAGAGAAAATCGGCTATTATAAAAAAGTTCTTAGGAAAGAAGTTGAAAAATTACCGAAACCTTTTTGAAAAAGTCAGTTAATGCATCCTATCGATTGGATTGACGGATTGAATAATCCAGAATCATTTTCTAATGCCATTGAAGATTGGCACAATTCTTTGCACCGAGACCACCCAGATCCTAAATTTACGGATCCAAAGAAGAATATCTATATGCCTGATTTCTGGAAGTTACATCAATTTATCAATAATAGATTCACAAGTTGGATGAGAAGCAATGGGGAAACTTTTAAAGACATCGACCATTCCACTGTGTAACATCAGCTTATCGGTAATTTTTATCTAATGTCCTGTTCCGACTGCAAAGTCAGAAACATGAATTACAACTGAGGTTGTATCGGGAAGTGTAACACTTTTTTCTGTCGGATTCAATAGTGCAATATCAGTTATTGTTTGGTTTTTTGGAGGCAAATCTGTGTGGTACATACATATCGTACCTTTAGTTGAAAGCTGTTCCACAAGTGTCAAAGTGAGTGGAGATACATTGGGTGCTACTCCTGCAACCACTTTGACTGTCGAGTCGCCCTTATTGTCACAAGGCAGGTGAGCCGCAACATGTCCAACAGTAATTGTAGAAGGGGTTGAATCATATAGATGGATAAATCCTTTTGACGGTATTGTTTTTCCATCCATTAATACCGTTACGGAATCTTGACTTGACGAGCTTACCGCCTGCACATCTATCTGGCTGAAAAGGCCACTTATAGCTAATGTAAAGAGTACAAGCGGAACACTCAAGAACAGATTTTTACCCATGCGATATAACTGCAAGTCATTGTATTTAAGATTAACATGCTGGCAACATGTGCTAACAGGGGATGTTGCACTATTACGCGAAACTAGTTTTATTCCCATGAAAATAGCTCATAGACTAGTTTTATTAATTTAAATATGATACAAGCCTCAGTTTAATCTAATGGCATATGAATTCAAGTATTCAATTCCCTTGATACTTATATCTACAGTTTCAATGACTCTTACAGGTTTGATTGGGGGCCTTGGTGCATATGGACGAGTTCAATGAATAATACTGGAATGCAGCAACATGCTAAGCATATCTTCGATAATCTTATCATTTCGCAGCATATCCCCTTGACAGGACCGTTGGTAAGCGGTGATTACATTTTACTAATGGATCTTACTCCTTTTGCCACAAGCGTAGAAGGTCATAGTCATATTGCATTGAAAGTTCCATGTGGTAAAGACGGAAGCCCAATGGTAACTGTAATAACCGGAATTGCACCTAATCTAAAAACTTTGGATATAGGGAAGGCGATTAACAATGGCACTCTTAATGGCAAGAGTTTGGATTTATCTGACGAAGGAAATTCCTGTCTTTATCATACTCAGTTACCAAAAGGCATAACTGATATTGCATTAGTAAACACCTCCAATGAAACGTTGAATTTTGATAGAGGGGGCTATTCTGTAACAGTGTCAGTACATGGATCTGCAATACAGCATTTGGCCGCCAATGAAACTAGAGAATGAATCGCTCCAGGGCACTTAGTTTATGTAAAAAATGAGAAAATGTTCCTCATCTGCGGCTCATCCCGATTTTATTTATAATTTTTATGACTTCGTCGATTCGAAATCAGATTGCTGCCAACTGATAGACAATGTCATCAATCAGACCAGAGCGATGAGCCAGTTGACAGCACATAATATATCTTCTTTCAATCTATTAAGTTATAGGCGTACACCGTAATTCACTGCAGTACTTGTTAAATTTACTATAGAGCCTTTTTTCTGAACCCTTTAATATTCTACAGGCGAATTTGTTGGCGAATCACTTGCCTTGCCTGTATAATAACCTTATTTCAAATGAAGAAATCATCGTAATCTTGTCTGACATAATACGAAATATAGCAACCCGCCACGCATATGGAATGTTCCTTGACTGGGGTAAGATAGCCCCCTTATTCAAGCTACCTGATAAACAAAAACGAATTACTGAATGCCTTAGGATACTTTTTAGAAGTAACTATAGATTTAGTGCTAATATTAGGACCCATATTATCAGTTGCAAATCAAGACTATCTTGCCAGTCACTGACCCAGTTCCCAGTAACTCGTGAGCTCGAGCTGCTTCATTCAAAGGAATTCGTGCCGCAATGATGGGCTTAATTTTTTCATGCTTAAGTAAATTTAGCAAAATCTCCAAGTCTTCACGAAACCACTCCGGCTTACGTCTTTTCAACATTTGAATGCTGTAAGGAATGATTTTTCTGCTGTTCGGTATCAAGTTTAACGCAAGCACATTTATCCAATTTATGATATTAGAAGCTATTTGATATGCTCGACGATGTCCGTCTTTGAACGTGGAACCGAACCCATAGCCTATTAATCTACCACCTTTGCGTAGGGTCTTGTAAGACCGCAATAGCGATTTTGTACCAACACCATCGAATACTACGTCCACTCCATTGCCAGTAAGCCTGAAAATCTCCTGAACAAAGTCGACCGACTTGTAGTCTATGGATTTGGCGCCAAGCTCTGATACTAATTTTTCTTTGCGGGGAGAGGCCGTGCCATACATCTCCAGTCCTATCATGTTTCCTAATTGGAGCAGTGCTGTACCTACTCCACCTGCGGCACTGTGAACTAAAATAGATTCACCAGATTTTATGTGGGCACAACGATGCAGCATTTGATATGCAGTAGTGTAATTTAGTACTATGCCAACTGCTTCGGCAGAGTCCATTCCGTAAGGAACTGATACAAGCTGGTCAGAGGGGACACATAGATATTGAGCATATCCTCCAACTATTGGCAAGGCCGCCACAATATCGCCTATTTGCCAAGTGGATGGTGTAGGCAGCTTCTCACCTACTTTATCAACTGTGCCCACGATGTCCCAACCTGGAGAGAAAGGGGTTCGTTTAAACAATGACTCGGGATGAAAACCTTCACGCATGAGAATATCAGCAAATGATACTCCTGCCGACGAAATTTTCACACGCACTTCATGAGCACGTGGTTCTGGAATTTCTTCCTCGACGAGATGAAGATTTTCTGGTCCTCCAAATCGTGATACTACAATACGCTTGTATTTCACTGTAAATAAGTCCTTTCTTTAACGGTCATAAGCTTGTACGCATGGGAGATTATAGCACTTGTAACTTGTGTTCTATTTTTGTTCAAGCTCAAAACCATACTCATGGGTCTAATCCATCCATCATATTTTAATAAATTAAATTATAAAACAAGTTGGTATGCATTGCATTGCAGTGAATTTTTTATTTCAACTTTCGATTACAGCCTTAGTGTAATATTTATTGCAATATTATAACGTTTGAGCATGAGTCACTTCGATCTATGTCATTCCCCCAAGAGATCTCTGTCTTCTAAGAGTTATAATGCCCAAGATAATAAGGGCACATCCAATTGCAAGGATCAAAAAATCTGCCGGAATTATTATGGCCCATATTGAATTCACACTACCAGCATAAAAGAACAATATAGAAAGAAAGACAAAAGCAATTCCTGCGATAGTTTCGCCATTAATCCTTTCCAAGTCAGATTTTTTTTAATGGATCAAATATAAAAAAGATTTTAAAAAAAGGATCGGCCCATATCCGCTAACCGTGTTTTCCATGAAAATACAGAATCAGGAAGTGTTACAACTAGTAACAATCGGGGAGCCATTGGTATTTCTATATATAATATTCTAAAATTTTTTCTATGGCATTTTTGTGCTCATCGTCTTGAGTGTACTCCTGATATTTCGTGAAGTCAAGTGGAGTAATCATACCAATAGGTTTGTTTATATCAACAGATTCATTATCAATAACAAGCAAATGCCTTACATTACATCTTAACATCATATCAGCTGCCATCGACGGCGACGATTTAGAATCAATGGTAATAAGGGGAGAAGACATTATACTTTTATTTGTCACTTCGCTAGTACGTACATCATTAATACATACCTTTCTAACCAAATCTCGTTCAGTAACTAAACCAATTGGCTTATCGTCTATATTGAGAACCAACAACGAACTCACTTTATTATCTTTCATTTTCCTTGCAGATTCTTGTATAGAGGCTGTTTCTTCGATAGTGTCTACTTTTTTCCTCATAATGTCACCAACAGTAATAGTCATCACAGGGATATATGTCTCCTAACCTTTTAAGCATACGCTGCTTTAAGTTGAATCCATTCTAATCAAAGTCACACGATATTTTTTAATAATTGAAAACAAAAATTTATGGAACTTTCAGTGCATATCATCATACTTTTGGAAGCAGATCGAACATATAGTCTGTAAACCTTGCATAAACCTCTCTATATTCGGCAGGATAATTTTCACCAACGAAAACTGTTATCATACTTGAACTCTTATCTATTTCCTTGAAAATGTCTTTTTCTGTTATTATCCCTACCATCCTATTATTCACGTCAACTACAACTAATCTTCTGATATGATTGATTTCCATCAGTTGCATTGCCTCCCTAACAGAGCTGTTAGATTGGATGGAAACTATAGGATTAGTCCGCTTAAGCACTGCAAATTTTTTACTCGAAATATTGGAAACAGATTGGTTTACTCTTTACTCTGTATTGATGGACCAGGACAGTTAATGTGGCTAGCAAGAGAAGCTGACCTTGGTCCACCCCATCGATTTCATTGATTGTGTGAGTCAATATTAAGCCAAGAATCAAGTTATTAAAAATTGTTTACAATGTTAATATACTATCGACTCATAAACGTACTTTGTGGCATGCACTTTAACCCCAGAACAAAAAGACGAACTTTGCGCTTCTATCATAAAAAGCGGGAATGAGATTTCAGAGAAATACATGAAAGAACATGAAGGTGTTAGCAGGACTGCTTCTTCTTCTCCTTCAGTTGGTATCAGAAATCAAGTTTATGCTTTAATGACCGAAGGGAAGTTCTCCGAATAATACTTTGTCCACTTCCTTGTTGCTGAAAGCAATCGTATGCACCATCCTTGGAGCGCCTCTTTCATAAACGACGTCTACCCTCCCGGTTTCGATATTTGTATTGGTAACAAGGTTTTTGGTCTGTTCTAGATATCTCCCTTCCATATGTCCCCGCAATGGAGGGATATCGGCTCCTAGCCAATTCTTTGCAAACCAATCTGATTCGTATAATAGGTATTCTTTTCTCCTGTTTTTCAGTTGAATAGTCTGACGCTAACAATCTGATCATTTTGGTTATAGCGACTTTAATTTTGCCGCTTCTGATTCTCCGATAGAATTGATGCCTGTGGGACGTTCCTCATACCCAAATTCGTCATTATCGTCAATCATCATAGGCCGTTCTATTTCATGGGATCTCGTTGAGGTTTCCCTAGGGTCTGTTACGTCTAGGTTAGGCAGTTGTTTCCACAGATTGAAAATAGATATTTCAATCCGGTTTAATTCAGATATTGCTCTGATTACAGTGTCTGTGTACAAGATTTGGCTTGGTGGGTTCATATAAAATTCAATTATTTGGTTTAGTTTCTTCTGATAATATAGCAGGGCAGGGAGTCTAAACGCTCTTTGTAATTTGCAATGTACTT
>DASWDL010000449.1:0-7251 GCA_036395315.1 Nitrososphaeraceae archaeon | reverse complement strand
ACTGATAGTAATTGGTCAAATGTTGACTCCAAAGCTTCTAGGTATTTTTCTTTATCTATCTCACTGTGATTAGCAAGCTCTACAGGTTTAACAGAATCTGCGGTTTTTGTCTTAACATAAGATATAATATCGCCTGCTTTCACAACCTTGCCGCTTCCGCTTAACAGTCTTGCAGCTTTAATATGTTGAGGCAACCCTTTAAATGATGACGAGCTACTGCCATTTCCGTCGATTGAAAAATTCTTAGTGTTGTCTGTGATCTTAATTCCATATTTCCCAGGAGATTTATTAACCATTACGTTGAAGGTAAGATCTTGAAGCGGTATTTCATTTGTCTCGAGTTTAGTTGCAATTTCCTTAATTATCTCTATTATCCTTTCTCTAGCTATATTAAAATCAGCCGTAGTATTTACCTTGCTTAAGATTTCAAGCACTTGATAGAATGCCTTTCTAATGAAAGGCGGAGTATGAGATTTTTTCCCAGTAAGGCCTTTAACATCTACGGTCCCATCTTTCAAGACTCCTACGTAATTCTTTTTTAGGTCACTGAACACCACATAACGATATTCCTTATCGAGTTCGAGATCAACACCTAAGTTTGTTTTTGCCCATTTAGAAACTTCCCCGACTCTACCTTCAGTAGGGTCCTTCAAAAATATAGAATCAGTATCACCGTATACTACTTCTATTCCAATTTCCCGGCATTTCTCAATGGCCTTAGTGGTGGTATCCCTACCGATGGCAGCAGTTGCATCTGCGACAGGGAGGCAGTATAGTGGAAATATTTCAGCTCCCATTACTCCATAACTGGCATTAAGGATAACTTTTATTGCCTGGCTTACAACCACATATAGTTGCCTCTCATCATACTGAAGGGACTTGTCTTTTGAAAGCTGTTTATAATATCCAACGCGCAAATCTCGCAAGGACCCAATTAGAAGAGATGTTACCCCTCTTCGGATCCTGCAGATCCAATGATTTGTGTTCGGTATGATCTGAGCTGGATCAGCTTTGCATTCCGAGTGGGTACAGTTAACAGTTTCGTATGATAGATTATGAACTTTTATTATGCTAGGATAAAGGCTTGCAAAGTCAACAACCATGATGTTAAAATGTATGCCAGAAATTGGTTCAACTACTAAACCACCTCTATATTTTTTCTCCTTAATAATAGCAGTAGTAGAGGCTTGCCCTTTGCTCAAAAGTTCGTCTCGCCTTGGAATTAATGCATTTATCTTCCTATGTTCAAAGTAGAGCATACCTCTTATCCATTGGTTTACACCAAATCGTGAGACATCCTCTATTGACAATCTAGATATTCTTGCAATTACGACTAGAAGCTTCATGAGTAGATCGTCATTAAAGCTAGTAAGTCTAAAAGTCAAGTCTGCATCTTTTAGACAATATTCAGCCAATTTCTGTGTCGGCAAGTCATTTATATTTCCATCAAATTCCATTTTGCTATCATCTAGAAGAGCTTCACAAATGGCTCCAAGTCTGAATTCTGAATATTTGTGGCTAAAGGCATAAATTTGAATAGATCTGTTTTGAAAAGTCCTGAATAAGTCGATATGCAAACCATGCTTTAACTGAACTGGTTCTGCCTGAATGCCCTTTTTTGCATACGATTCACGTTTAACAAGTATTGGTATTTCTTCTCGGGGTATTGTAGAGTTCAGAATAGGATCAATACGCGGATCTTGAGCTCTGGCAGACAAATAAGGAAGATCGAAATCATCCCCGTTGAAAGTTACTACTATTGGATATATCCAAATAATTTTGAATGCCTTTTGAATAAGTTCTATCTCTGTTTTACAGATTTCTATATCGGTTGATAAGAGATCAAAGTTTTCATTGACATCTTCCTTCTCTAAAATGAAGACTTTTCTGATACCGTCGCTTGAAACCAAACCTATGGCAGTAATCCTTCGGTCGTGTTCTCTGGGATTGGGAATTCTACCTTCTTCTGATTCAACTTCTATATCAATCGCAATACGCTTCATGTTAGGAATAGGCTGATTCAGGAGATGAGCCCATTCTGTTATGTATTTTCTATATTGTTCATTCCCTGCCTCTTTAGTGCCTTCTATCATCCTATTCCAGAGCAGCTCTTTTAAAGCAATTTCAACAGTCCCAGAAATTTCAAACCGATCTTCAATTATCTTGTCTCCTATCCTAGAATAGTAATTTCCGGGAATAAGTCCTGAATCATAGAGATAGTTTTCATGGTATTTAATATCGGCTTCCCATGCGGTCAATTTTTCTCGCACACTGTTCTCCGTACCTCCAATTGACAATGGATCCGGAGCAGTAATTTTTAAGACCTGAATTTTTTTATCATTTATCAAATCATTTTTGTCGACCAAGGATTTAGAAAATCTCTTATCACTGCCAATTATCTGATCCAGAGTATCCTCATTATCTATCTTTGTATAGCAATATGGTTTATGTCCAGTTTTGTCCGCCCAAAAATATATTGATTCCAAACTAGGAACATAAAATTTCAGATAAATCTTCTGTTCCTCGCCCGAATAGATTGCAGAAACTAGCATAGCCCTAGTATTTTCTGGCAACTCCATTCGGGATTCACTTTTCGTCCCTCTAGTTTCTAGAATCGAGCCTTGTACCAATTAGCGTAATATGAACTGTACCATAATAAATATTTGCAAACTGTTCACAGGCAAAAAAAATTATTATTAACAGGCGAATGAATGTCTCATTCTTACAAACTCGGTTCCTAGCCCATCAATGTGAACAATCATGAACCTTCCTTGGGTTTATCGTTCCGCTAATTCGATACCCAAAAAGCTTGGAATGACTCCAAATAAGTATAGATATTGCATACATCAATAATCTTAACTATATTTATGATTGACAGTTTGTCCTAATTTTGAGAAGTAATATAATAAGTGAATTAGGGGATAATTTGTTTAATATTAAACAAGCCACTAAGTATTGTTAGCATTCTCAACCGCTATGTATGCCGAATAACACTTGAAAATGCTTATACAAAGGTTAGTGAATTAGTTCTTCATTGCAATATCATAAGGCCTCTCAAATGGGTCACGATAGATCTAGGAAAGCGCAGCACAAGCTATTTGATTATACAGGTTATGCAATGTTAACCTACACAACTAAAAATGATGAGAATGGCTTTGCGCCCGTTGGTGAAGAAATGCTGCTGGCAAAAATCGTACGAGGCAACGAAGCTTTGGTTGTCTTATGCGATGTCGACGGTTACACAAAGGCTCAATCTAAACCTCTCCCTGTAGCAAAGGCAAATGAAATTTATCTCCGCATGCAAAAGGACGGTTTTGCAGAATATCGTGGAGAAGTTAAAACTGTTTCTTAGATATTCAGAACTATTACACACTTAGCTTGATCTGCTGAGCTACGACAATAGCCTATCTTGATCAACGGCTCATTTTAGTTCAAAAGGTGATTCTGGTTCCAATATTGGATCCATTCAGAATAATATCTTTCAAAGTATCAATATCGGCTTTTGTGATGATAGTTTGAATTTTAGACCTATGAATCACTTTCAATGCTACAAGATCCATGAGTTCATAAGTTCCAGCCTGACTGTTCTTCTGCCTGAGCAATTCCATACATTTATCTACTGATAATTCAGAAAACATTCTTGCATCAGAATTCACGCTAGGATCCTTGTCATAAATGCCAGGTACATCGGTAGCATTGATAAAAGTATCTGCCCCTATTTTTTCACTTATCAGAGCAGATGTTGCGTTTGTACTTTGACCTGGATGTAATCCACCGGCAACTACTATCTTGTTAAACTCCACAGCTATTGCAACTTCATCTAGTGTCTTGGGTATTTGTGGATAACCCACGTGTCCTATAGCTGTAAGGAGTAATCTAGCATTAAGTCGTGAAACATCTATACCTAAGGCATCAAGCGTAGCCTCATCACTATTCAATGCTCTTGCCAATTCTATATAATGCCTAGCAATCTTTCCCCCGCCTGTAACAATAATCGGCTGGACTTTATCGGTTAGGGCTATTAATAGGGCTGCGTACTTTTTTAGCGTTGCAGATTGTGTCTTGAAATTAAAAATGCTTCCACTCAGTTTTATTACTATTTTTTGTCTCATATTCTTTGCATATCAGAACCCATCTGTGATCTCTAATCCTTCATCTCCAAATATCTTTCGGGCTGCATCGGCAATTTCATTTCTGTTCCCATGATCAGTATAGACTCTAAGCATATCTAAATGCCCAGAAATGGAATTTATTATTGGTAAAGACGATACCGGCATTCTTACTACACCTTTTTCAGTCACCAATAAGATCGATCTCATCTCGCTCTTGTTAGGGGCAAGTGGTACTGATGCGATGCCTGATATATCGACGAAAATATGATCAGTGTCAATTCTTGCAATCTCTGCAATTTTTGAGCGTACATCTTCTATCCACTCCCAATTTAATTTCTTCTTAAACTTTTCTCTTTTGTATACGAACTTTTCATACACGCATTTCAGTAGTTTTCTCTCCAAGTAATTCCTTACCAGTTGTCTAACAACGGGATTTCCCGTGGCCGATAGCAATTTGGCAACAATGGTTTCGTCTGTTAAATCTAGAAAAGCCTGTAAGTTCCGAGTTACAAAATCAATGGAATCGTACGCTAACGATATAGAATGAAGAAGCATGACTTCGGCAGCTCTAACTGTTTTGTGAAAATATACTGCTTTGAACATTTCATAACGAGATATTAACATTGATTCAAAGGAGTAAAGCGAGGACCGATGTAAGGCGATGCTACTTCCATCTATAATTGCAAATGAGTTTATAATTCTATTATAATCGATTCTTCCATATTCAGCTCCGGTAAATAAGCTATCACGAGGGAGATAATCCATTAAGTCAGCAGAGAGACCTCCTGCAATAATTTCATTCATAAATTTCGAAGTAGATTGGCCAGATGAAAGGTCTGCAATTTGTTTTGGAGAAAAACCGTGATTACTTAAGATGTCACTTATTTCAGTTCTGCATATGATTTCTTTACCTATATGTTCATGATCTTTATTGCTCCTCAACATGATCACCTCTTCTGATAAATGAGAAAAGGGACCATGCCCTATATCATGCAAGAGGGATGCGACTCTTAGTTGCTGAACATGATCATGATTAGCCAACTCATTTAAGGAAAACAGACGTTCTCCTGCTAGTCCTGCAACATGCATGGCACCTAGCGAATGTTCAAAACGTGAGTGTTGGGCAGAAGGATAAACCAGATGAGCCCCAGCCAACTGCTTTATTCTCCTCAATCGTTGAAAAACAGAAGTGTCTATTAGCTCTCGTTCCAGTTCTGTAACTTGAATGCATTTATGCACGGGATCAGTTATCTCACCGACATATTTCATAATCTTAAGAAGATGAAGTCGTTTGTTGGAATTAAAACTTGACGTTTGCCTTTACAAGTTCCATGACTTTTCTGCTGACCTCTTCCCGCGGTCTATTGGCGTTTACTACTTTCCATTTAAAGCGTCGAGCAAGTTTCTTATAATTTCTTTGTACTTTCTCTAAAAGTAAGTCATCACTTTCAAAAAGATCCAGCGTGTACCTAGATCTTGATTTGGACACTGCTTTGCTTACATCAAGGACTATACAAAGATCCTCCCGAGGCAATCCTTTGTCCAAGTTTTGAAGCCAATCTAATTCCAAATTTTTCGATATACCATAAACCAGGTTCGAATGATAATACCTGTTCAAGATGACAATTGTACCGCTCTCCAGCATACTCTGAATATCTTTCCTCCTTTCCCATCGGTTTGCAGAAAGGAGCATGAGTTTTGTCTGATCGGGATATCCACGTTTTCCGTCAAGGAAGGCCTTTATTTCCGTGCCTATTGGAGTGGTATAATCTGGAAAGTCTAGACAGATGCATAATTTTCCATTATATTTTAGTGTGTCCATTAATAATCGCGATTGGGTTGTTTTTCCTGCTTTGTCTATTCCTTCGATAACTATAATTTTTCCATAACGCAATTGATTTTAAGAATCAATCAACATAAATAAAAGTATGATCTGAACGGTTTTATTTTTTCCAGTCAGCGCCAGAAAAAAAAGTAAGAAAATACAAATGGAAAATAATCTTAAGATTGGACGAGAAGATTCGATATCCTTCTTTGTTGGCCATCGAACAGGTTAGACCCTATAAAAACTGAAAGTTATTACCTTAAAATACTCCCAATATTTCCACTATTGTAAGAAATCACATTCAATTATCCGTTTGAACTAAATAAAATAACTCCCAGTACAATCACCCAGTGCACTCAATATTTCCTTCAAACTCTCCTCGCCAATCGTTTCCCGAAACTATTTGCAACTTCCCCAACGCTCCACAGAACCCGGTAACTGTAACCTGTGAAGGAACACTCGCCCCACACACACTGTCGGACGTTACTGTCCCTTCAAGATTAAAATTTCCATGTGCTATCGTCCCTTCGCCCAAATATCCAATAATAGCACTGGTGTTACTTAAGTCATCAACAAATGACGCCTCCCAATTACCGTAAACTGGAACAAATCCTACAAAAGCCGAAAAGACAAAACTAGATTTATGCTTAATTGAACTTCCAGTGCAAGTTATTGCTCCTTGAATACTTCCTGAAGCATCGGCCGCAAAAGCTGGACTGAAGAGGGGATTATACGGTAACTGGCCCACGAACGAAATCAGGATCAAGATAAGCATCATCTTCATTGTTACTTTCCCCGAACACTTTAACAATTTTCGTGATTTATGGGTTATGGATTCTGGTACTATAATATATAATGGAGTAGCGTCTTGCACGAACAAATTACAAAACGCAAGGGCTGATTATAAAATATGGTATGATCTTGGCTTTTACCTTGTTGAACTAGCAATTTGGATGTTAGGCACTTCGAAATTAATATCGCCTAAATTGCTGAGCAGTCATGCTCATCACTAACGCAATAGTGATCGGTCTTGTGAATATTATATAATAATGTCTAATTATATATCACATTCATACCCTGGACTCAATAAACTTAATAATTATATAATAAATCTAGACATAAGTGCGCCCTTATCTTCAAATATAAGGTATACCGTATTACTTCTGACTAACGTGGCACAATTGCCAGCACTGATACCAAAAGAAGTAGAAATCCAGAGACTAAAGAAAATTTACATTATGGTCATTATGCTGGGATCTATCGCAGCATCCGTAGAGGTAGATAACTTTGTCGATGGATCACTACACCAGACTG
>DASWDL010000448.1:0-1633 GCA_036395315.1 Nitrososphaeraceae archaeon | reverse complement strand
AAATTCCTCCAGTATTGGCTTGGATAGCAATTCTAATAGATTATCTAGAAATTCCTGTAATAGCCGATTTGCTTTTTAAAATAATTAGGAAAGAGAAAAAATAAAATTGGTATACAAAATCGACACTACAATTTTATACTAAATTCGGCTTGTCTGATTCGTCCTTGTATTTGTGCATATCTTCTTTTGTTTGAGGATCGCTTGAACCGCCAATCTGTCATTTATCAGATACAATTAGTTTTCCATGTTAAGTATCAAAAATAAATAGGATTATCTGGCTAGCTACATCTAGCTGGTTTGCAGGAGTGGCATGAATTGTAGATATTTAAGGTATTCTTAAACTTTAGTCATTCCGCTCTTTCTTAGCTTTTCTGAGGGGGAACAATAACTCTAAATGTCCGGATATGGGTCATCGTTATTTTGAACTTCGACTCGTCACTATCCCAGAAATTATGGTGTTCTTGAAAACAGATAACTGTCTTTTAGATTACAGTAAGAACACACTCATCATGGCGCTGATTATTTTGTCAGCTATAAGGAACCCATAAGTACCAAAGTATAATAAAATACAATATGGACACTGGCAAATTATCCTCACAAGTGGAAACCAATAAGGGAATTATTCAACGGTATTTTGAAGCATATAATACCAAGAATGAAGCGATATTCGATGAAATAATTTCTCCCGAATACATAGACCACGGCCAGTCTGCCTATATGGGGTCTTTAGGATTAGGAGTTGAAGGAGCAAAAAATGACCTCAAATATTCATTGGATAGACTAGATGAACTCAATTATGTCGTTGAAGAATTGATAGCATCACAAAATTATCCGGACCTTGTGGGCGCCTATTGGAAAGGAACGTTGGCACTAAAGGCAACTTTAGCCCATACGGAACAAAGCAGGAAGATTACTTACAGAGGAATAAGCATTTACCGAATTCAAAATGGAAAAATGATTGAAACCTGGCAAGTAGTTGATGGCTGGCCATCTAATCTCTAATAGTTGGAACATCTATCTGAAGATCAAAACCTCTCCATTCGGAATTTCTTGAGCAAGGTAGATTGGAGTCTACAGAACATGAAATTGAATTCATATACAGGATAAATAATTTGCTGTGTGTTTGCGATTCTTCAATTTCTCTTCCATCCAGCGTGCAACTTTGTTACCTGACGAGCACGTCTAACAGATGCAACTATTAATGCAATCTTGGCCACAACTTGATAAGTTGGTTGCTCTAGTGTGTATAATTGTTGTAATGTTTCTTAACGTTACTCAGTTTTCAAGAGTGCATGTAAGCATGCAATTTATCTTAACTAGTCAAGTTATTTGGTGCATTCCTTTTGTTGCATTTAGGATTAATTCAGCGATCTCATCTGGTTGTGATACAAGTGACGCATGGCTAGAGTTAAGTGACACAGTAGTAGCATTCATTCGTCCTGCAAAATTACGTTCGGCACCAGGATAAATAATGCGGTCGTTGTCAGATATCTGAAACCATGCCGTTGGCAGAGACTGTTTTTGCTATGTTCGTAAATCCCATATTCTCATATGTCTTGATATCCTTGAGCTGAAAAAGCTCCTGGCGTACGCCAAAGTTCCTAAACAGATTGACGGCTTCCTTCCCGAGCTT
>DASWDL010000447.1:0-4247 GCA_036395315.1 Nitrososphaeraceae archaeon | reverse complement strand
CTCTACTCTGTGGTGATTTTGACAGATACGAATGAATATCGGAATATAGGTTAATCACCATAATTGTCCTATGATAAAGGTATTATGATTATCCTCATAATAATTCTATTATCTTCAACTTTAGGAGGCGTTTTATTTTCATCCGTGGGTAAGATTTTTTCACACTATCTATTACTTTTCCTTGGTATCATTCTATTTTTAAACTTAGTTCGACTTGATACAAGTGAACTGCTTTCAGTTTTCCTGAAACCAAGACTACTTATTAAATTATCGATTGTAAAACTAATAATTGCTCCTATTATTATGTATTTATTTGCTACACTTTTTTCTCCCCGAGATGCCTTACCCATTTTACTATTATCAGGAATTTCTACTGGACTAGGTGCACCATTCGTTGTAAATCTAGTTGGTGGTAATCTAGCTCTAGTTGTTGGAACAGTAATAACTACTTCCATTTCCGTTCCTTTTGTTCTTCCAATCCTAGTTTACATATTCTTCCAATCAAAATTTTCGGTTCCTCTTACAGATATGGCAGTGGTCCTTTCTGTTGCGTTATTTGTACCTTTAGCAGCGGGATGGATTACTAAGAAGTACAAAGCAGGTCTTGCAGATATTGTGGGTGCAAATTCAATGGTACCATCTCTCGGGTTGATTTTTCTAATTAATTTAATAATATTTTCAAATGCCTCAAGTTATTTCTTCACAGATCAATTCTTTGTAATAAATACCACTCTTGAAGCATTTATTTTATTCGCAGTGTATGGAGTGATTGGATATGTGACTATCGGTATCAAAGGGAAGGATAAGAGGGATAAATTTTCAGGGTTTATAGCGATGACGTATATCAATAACATACTGGTAGTTGTTCTTGCACAGCAATTCTTTGGTCAACAAATGGCGGCATTAGCTACTTTTTATAATATACCATACATATTAGGAATGATTCTTTTGAGAAAGAACAGCACACACAAATCTATTTCATGAAGAACCATAGATTTTAGGATATTATTAGACAATGTATGTGCTATTCCAGGATTGGAATTCGAACCATTCTTGTATGGATTTGGAGAAACACACTTTATTTAATATATTTTGAGGAATGTAATCAGAACAATTATGATGGGTTTACGTCCATCCTTCGATAGTGATACCAACATTAGTTTCAATGGCCCCCTGTTTGCTTCAGACCTTTTTCATTTAGGCCTACATGGAGAACTATAACTAGCAGTATCGGTCTTGAAAGTGATGCTTTAAATTGACTGGACCCGTGATGAATGTAGAGACATGGTCAGGCTTATCAGATGCTATAGTTGCAACTTAGTATTCGATATTGACAAGAAGGACCAAGAACTAGAGGCTAAGGAACATAGCAGGTCATGTCATGAAATGACTTTAGGATTTAGAGCATGACGTTAGAGATTTGCTTCTGTTGACTATGACTTCTCTAAGACAGCTTGCTGGGTACCAGAGTATATCTCATTTTTTATGTATTTGATAATCTTCGTCTAATGAAAGATTTCACTCTTATTTTACTAATTGAATCTTACTCTCTTACCTACTAATTTGGCCCTGAGCTCCTGATGGCTGACTTGTTTGGTTTACTGTTTGACTTTGTGGAGTTGGAAGCTGGAAAAATGGAACTGCGCCACTTCCAGATGCGTAGGGTAGCTGACCATTCCATCTGTTAATTGCCTGCCATTGTAAATATTCTGGACTGAACCTTAGTTGACTTGTAATTATCTTTATTGCTTGGGCTTCTCCATCGGCCCTTGCTACGTTTGCTCTGGCTGCAGCTTCAGCCTTTATCACATTTTGATTAGCAATCACTTGTACAGCCTTCAAATTATTTTGCTCTGTCAGAAACTTTTGGAAAGCCACTACCTTTTGCTCTATTTGAGTAGCAAATGCTGACGAAAACTTGAAGTCTGTAATAAACACATTTTCTACTTGTATATTATTGGAAGTGAGAGTACTTCTTATGGCTTGAGCTATTACACCTTTTGCAGTCTCTCTTTTTGTAATCAGCTCTTCTGCATTGAATTTGGCTACACTGGCTTTAACGGCTTCTTGAATAGTAGGGGAAATAACACGATCCGCATAATTTACACCTAATAATTGATAGACCTTATTGACCTCTGCGGGGTCAATCCTGTAGTTTAATGCGATAACTGTTTGAACCTCTTGTAAATCATTGGAAGCAGCTGATGCTTCTGCTTGGAATTTTTGCGTACGGACCTCCATTTGGACTACTTGCTCTGCAAATGGAACGATGAAGTGTATCCCTTCGGGAAGAACTCGATTTTCAACCGCACCCAGATAAAGAACAACACCTCTATGACCTGCTTCAACAATTACAACTGATTCCATCATTACAATTATTATAATGATGAAAGTTATTACTACGGCAGCAATTTTCAGCTTGTTAACCCCTGGAAACCTTGGCATTCTAGACGCGTATGACATAAATTATTACTTACAAGAAGATTAACAGATTGACTATATATGTTGATGAGCCTTTGCTTCACTAATTGTTAATAATGTCATATGCCATGAAAACCTACATCAGTTTCTTGTGGATTCAGATCATATATAGATTCATTCTCTTACTAAGTAACGACATCGGACGTAGGATTGGAGAAAAGAAGTTAAATTTTATGAAGAAATCTGCTTATTTAGTAAATCCAAAGAGCTCCAACTGTATAGTCGCATATCTGCTTTCTTAGAATCAAGAAGTACTGCTAGCGCAGCATTTGACGTATTTTGAGATCTGTCGCCAACAGAGGGGGATTAAGGTTGTTATATCAATCAGTAGAAAATGAACTTCCACACGAGCAGCTTTTTGTTACGTTGGGATTGTTAATCTTGAATCCAGAACCCATCAGACTTTCGACGTAATCAACGTTTGCTCCCTTCAAATACTTCTGGCTATAAGTGTCCACTATTACTTGTACACCATTTTCGCTAATGACGGCGTCATCATCATCAGGCTTCTCTTCAAATCCCATGCCATACGAGAGTCCTGAACACCCCCCACCAGAAACGTAAACACGTAGATACAAGTTACCTTTATTCTCTGCCTTCATGAACTCTGTTATCTTTTCCGCAGCCTTAGGGGTTATATTGATTAACTGAGTCTGCTGTGAACTTTCCATAAATATCGATTCGACAATTAAATATAAGAACCTTCTGCTACGCGTTAAAAGTGTAACATGAAGCCCTAAAATTACCTAAATGAGGCGCTTAGGACTTCTCTGACTATATACTATAGACATACGCACATGTTGACTCGAGCTGAATTAGTTCTCCAAGTTCCATAGTTATCATTCAGCAAGTGACAACTTACGTTCGTTTAAAATTTCGAATATGAGTTTATAGACGGCATCGGAAAAAACATAATTTAAATTCCGCTGTCTTCTTTTTTCTTGATTTCAATGGATATCTTGTCCCCGACTTTCAACCCCATATCTTCATACTCCCTCATGCTCAGCTTGAATGTGAGGGAATCGCCAAGACCACCTTCACCAATCATTCCTGCAATATTTCCCATGGCCTTTGGCAAATTCTTCATTAATTCCTCAGGAGAAGTGAATGGTATCGGCTTAGGTCCAAATCGATTTTGCTGTCGTGTTTCCCCTGACTTGGTCTCGTAGGGGTCAACAAAGGCTATGTTAACATAAGGGCTGCCATCCTGTACAGCTTCGATCCTAAAAAGAATAAATTCTTTTTTCATCTAGAAGCCAGGATTGACCTCGCTCTTTTTATAAATTTTAACGATAACAAAAATAACAAACCAATACAGCTCTAAACAGTCAGCATATTTTGGTTCAAATTGTAGCTTGACCGTATCTATTAATATCTTAAATTGGATAGATTGGCATTTTTTTTCTTAATGGACTCTCCCCCTCCACAAGTAGAGCTGACGATTTTATCGTGTTATAGCATTTTGGATATTTGATGTCTAGGAGGAAACATACTAGGAGCTGTGAATGCTGATTCGAAAATACGATTTACCATTCCCTACCCCTTTTTGGACAGTCTGGATTAGGAATAGGCGTTATGACTTTCAACAATGACAGAGACAGATTCGTCCTAAATAATCCAGTTTTTTATATCGCATCGCTGCATAATGAAGACAACAAAACAATGGTAACAAACTCGATAAATGCAGTTATTTTCTGTAACCTGCAGAAGGTCATATTAGAAGTCGACCAAAGTAGCCATACATCATTTGAAAAAGAAGAAATCAA
>DASWDL010000446.1:0-4489 GCA_036395315.1 Nitrososphaeraceae archaeon | reverse complement strand
ACATTGTAGGTCGTTCAATTCACTTTCCAATATGCTTAGAAGGTGCGTTAAAAATAAAAGAACTTGCGTATATTCATGCAGAGGGAATTGCGGCCGGGGAGCTGAAACACGGTCCTCTCGCTTTAATCGATAAAAATAGTGTAGTTATCATCTTGAATCCCAACGACTCGACATACACAGATACCGTATCAAATGCGCACGTTATAAAATCGAGAGGAGCCATGCTTATTGGCATTTCTGACAAGAGCAAGGATGACGATAAGCTGTACGACCATTTTATTAGTATTCCATCTGTTCATGAGCAGTTATTGCCTTTGATTGAAATAATCCCCCTCCAAATATTGGCATATTATTTAGCACTATCGAACAATATAGATCCAGACTACCCTCGTAATCTTGCAAAATCAGTGACAGTAAATTAAATGCATTTTAAATATCTTTATGGTTTCCTTTCACAATTGATGTTTGACAGTGTTGACGCAAAAAGCCCGTACAGGTGGCAAGCCAGAAACCAATCCCTTACTGAAGCAAGAATTCTACCCATTTTCATTTAACTGTGTTTGCTTAGATCTCTATCAACAAAAACTCCTATCAACCATTAACATAGTCATTACTCTTATATCATAGCTGCTCAATGGTTCCCCTTAAAGACACGCTTACTTTACCTTTGATCGGACTATGTTTCTCAAGACTTCGTTTTCGAGTAACGAGTCTATTAATTTATTTAACTCAGTTTGAGGTAAGCCTGCTGGAGTTTGTAAAGAATCAATGGCTTTGAGCTTCCAGTAATTATTAAGAGCCAATCCTATAATACTTTGTAGCTCATAGAGTACCTTGCCTAGGGTGGTGAGGTAGTATCGACCATTCCTTCTGACTACTAATCCGTGTCTAGTTGGCCGTTCGGTCTTTGAGTAAAATTGCTTGCGTGTCAGGCCGAGGGTGCTTATGAGTATATCGGTTTTACCACCGCTTAAGGCTACTATATTGAAAATTGTTAATGCCTTGTCATCAGATAATGCCTTGAATACATCAGGGATTGGAGGGGATCAGGCTAACTGTTTTGTATAATCCAATTCACCAAATTCCACTCTCTGTTGAATTGCCACGGTTGATATTGTCTCCAGTATTATACGATAGCCTGGTATATTGGGTGGACAGCGCAATGCCACCCATGACCAGGCATAACTGGGCAATACTTATTAAGAACTAAGACCTAGATGAAAATAGGCTATGCCAGCTTCTTCAGTCAGTTCCATCACGCGGATGAATTCATCTATCAGGGATCTTTTTACAATTTTGTACGACTTATCACCGTTGGAATTAGAATTGTTGTTTATCCTCATTTCTAAAAATAAACCAGTTGCACTTGAAACGCTTGCTAAGGAGCTAGACAGAGATAAGACTACGGTCTTCAGGTCCTTGCAAAAGATGGTTAATCTTAGAATATGTGAAAAAGAAACAAAGACTTTGAAGGAAGGAGGGTGGTATCATGTATATAAGGCAATTGATGTAGCCGCCTTCAAGATGGAGACAGAAAAGAGGGTTAAGGAAATAAAAGAAAGTTTTGATAGATTACTGAAGAGATTTGAGTCTGAACTTGATAAAAGTATATCTTCAGCTTACGAGTAAATCCAAAAAAACAGAAAAACTTCAGTTTGCAATTGAATTTAATAAACGGGCCCGTGGCGAATCTTCAATTGCCCTTACATAGGATCTTTAAGTACCGATTTTTTTAACTTGACAATCTTTTTGTAGCCCTGCAAATTGGGCATCAAGCTTTTGACGCTCGGCAAAAAGGTAAGTTCTTTCTACTGTTAACTGACTCAGTTCAGAGATATTGCGATTTTTAACACGTGTATTATAATCATCTTTTCTTTGATTGTAAGCAACTGCCTTTTTATTGTAGGTAGCAAGCCTGTCATCGCATGCGAATTTCAGCATAAAAACTCCGACTACGATAATTACAATTATACCTATAGCCACAGCCCCGACTATTGCCCAATGAACCATATAATGTACGGAAAAATAATATTATTAAAATTTGTTGGCGGGGTCAGCAAAAATAGCATTAAACTGCAACCTATCTCAACAAGATAAATCAAATTTTACCGGAGACTGCTACCCTAACATGACGCGATAAATAGTGCTTTAATAAAAGGTTTAGCTTCGCTAGAGTGATCTCGCACTGAACACTACCCACAATCGGAAATGAGACTAACGACTTGAAGGTATGGCTTATAATCCACCATCGAGAAATGCTCAGATTCCTGACGAAAATGACTTTTGATGGCGCATATTAGTTTGATTTAATTAGGGAGTCATGCATAGTATATCTAAAGCATTCAATGCCTACCTATTGGAAAAGAGACTCGGGACTCACTGCTCGAATGATACTTAGTTTTGTTATCTTGGGAATATTATATTTTGTATTTTTGAGCATATTACATTATCTTGGAGTAGGATACATCCCACTAGCTTTTCTAGCAGGAGCCATGATAATGGCTCAATGGTACTTTTCCGATAAGATAGTGCTGTGGACCTCTGGCGCCAAGATCGTATCAAAGGAACAATACCCCCGGCTACATAATATTGTAGAAGACCTAGTAAATAAGAATGGTATTCCAAAACCTCGTGTGGCTGTAGTTAACTCGGCCGTGCCGAATGCTTTTGCAACAGGCAAAAGCCCGAAGAGCTCTCTAATTGCAGTAACAAGTGGGATCTTAGATCTCCTTGATGATGAAGAGCTCGAAGCCGTGATAGGGCATGAATTGACACACGTTAGAAATCGAGATGTTCTAGTTCTGACTCTGGCTAGCGTATTTTCTACACTCGCATGGTATCTTGCTCAATTTGGATTTTTTGGAGGATACCAAAGCAGAAGCCGTGATGGTGGGAGTGCAACAGCTGTAGTGATACTGGTTGCAATAATGACATGGGTTGTAAGCTTTCTTATAATTAGGGCAATTTCTAGGTACAGAGAATATTCAGCAGATAGAGGAGGAGCGATAATGACTGGAAAGCCCGACAAATTGGCTAATGCTCTTCTGAAAATAAGTGGCAAGATGAACAGGATTTCACCTATCGAGTTACAGAAGGTACAGAAAATGAATGCATTCTTTATCATCCCTGCTTTATCTGGGAGCTCGATTGCTAATCTCTTCTCGACTCATCCACCGGTAGAAAAACGAGTTCAGAAACTCAAAGAAATGATGATGACTGGGATGCAATAACGGTCAAAGTTGATGATCAACTATTAGCTTTATTAAATTAAAAATTAGATCTCAATTCACTATTAGGATGCAATCTAAAAGTAGGTCCTATGACTTTCGGAATTACTATCTATTGTATCCATTACTTATTTTGAGGAATTTTCAATGGCCTTTGCGAATTCCAATCGAACTTCGTAACACTAATAATATTCGATAAATTATCACTTTGAACGCGGTAGCATATAATGTTACGAGAATCCTAGACACTGGCGGTGAGACATCAATATTCGCAATTTTGGGAGCAATCACCTTAATCTATTATAGAAAGAAGAGAATAAGTCTAATTCCATAATGAGCACAATAATGGTGGTGAGAATATTTGATAGTAAAAATGGTAGACTCGAAACAATGATTATTCTATTTTAGGTAAGGACGGTAAGATACAGATAACTAAATGGTCACGTCGAAACAAACACCAAAAGAAATCTGAAGAGTTTGCTCTTATCTAGGTTGGCTGTCATTAAATAATGATAATTACCTTCAGGTTTGTTCATTTTGATTTTGCTTAAGAAAAAACCTCGGTTTATATGGATAAAAAGTTGATTTATATCTTCATATGAAGCAATTTACAACTAGAATGATGATATGAATTGTCCATAGAAATTAGGAATATCAGGAAAGGAAGGAAGCTAAACATGAAGGGGGGCATAGTAGTAGATGGGTTTCCTAGTACAGGATTAGTTAATGCTATTGCTTCAGAATGTCTAATCCGGTCAGCGGGTACAGAACTCTTTGCCATTATTGATTCACCTGACTTTCCCTCCTTATCAATAATCAGCAATTCAATGCCTCGATTTCCTGCAAGATTGCATGTTAATGAGGGTCTGAAAGTGGCTTTTTTCATATCCGAATTTAATATCCCCCCACCTATGCAAAGTGCTCTGGGAAGGACAATTCTGGATTGGGCCCTGCAGAATGAGTGTAAGATGATCATAAGCGCGGCTGGGATTGTAAATAATGAGAATGCCTCAAGTAAGAGTAACAATGCCCCAGTCAGTCCAGATGAACAGCCAGTTTTGGCGGTTGCAAGCATTCCGTCGATGGCAAAGATAGTAAAAGAAAATGGTTTCATTCAGCTACGGAGTGGATCAATAGGGGGTATTCCAGCAACTTTACTAAATGAGGGTTCATTATCAGGACAGGGCGTGATTGTTCTCATCGTTAATACCATATTAGATGCCCCCGACTTTCGCGCGGCTGCTCTCATTTCAAGTGCGGTA
>DASWDL010000445.1:0-6968 GCA_036395315.1 Nitrososphaeraceae archaeon | reverse complement strand
TGAAGTCAATGCTGGGAGAGGAACTCAATTCCTCACACGTAACAGGACGCGGACTAATAGGTGATCGTGCCTACGCTCTAGTTGACAAGGAAACCGGCAAGGTGGCCAGTGCCAAAAACCCAAGGAAATGGGGAAGCCTGTTCGACTTTCGTGCTGCTTTTATTGATACACCACAAATAATTGGCGATATTCCACGTGTCCGAATTACTTTCCCAGATGGCACACAGATTTTCTCCGATCAGAATGATGTTGGCGATGCTTTATCAAAGGTTCTTGGGCGAGATGTTAAGATCATGGCGGCTAATCTAGAGATCCCCAGTTATGAAGAATACTGGCCCGATATAGAGGGACTGGCACAAAGAGAAAAGGTTACCGACGAAGCCATGCCAGCACAAACTTTTTTCGATATTGCTGTAATCCATACCTTGACAACTTCGTCTATCAACCGTTTGCGAGAACTCTATCCAGAAGGGCGTTTCGAGGTCCGACGATTCAGACCAAATATTGTGATAGAGTCCGAGCCAGGTGAGAAAGACTTTGTCGAGAATTCATGGGTTGGCAAGAATATAAAAATTGGTGATGTCTTGCTCAAGATCACTGGACGTTGCACCAGGTGTGTAATGACGACTTTATCGCAAGGAGACCTTCCAACAGATTTGGGGATCTTACGCACAGTCGCCAAATACAACCAGGTGACTGTTGGAGTCTACGCTTCGGTCCTTGAGGAAGGAACAATTCGTCGTGGAGACATAGTCCGACTCGAAGGCTAAAAGTTAATCCTGCATACTTTTTGATAATTTGTCCAACTTTTTCCTTGTTCGATCTTCTTCAACTTTGGTAGGATACACTAAAAATGATTTCTAATAATCGCAGGCAATGTTGTAATCATTTTCAATTTTTGGTGTAAATCAAAAGGCCATTCTTGTCATCAACCTTTGCTTCTAATGTATCACCTTTTTTCAATTTCAGAGTCTTCCTTAATTTCTTAGGTATTACTACAGCCATTGTATCGGAATTGCCTTTAGATTGATAGATTTTAACAAAGACGGTTCTTGGCATCCTATTCTACCCTCTCTACGTATGTCTAGACTAAGGCTGCATAAAAAGATTATTTAGATGAAAGTCGAGACTATACGGTGAGTTGATAGTTAATTTGGTGGTAGGACATCGATTTAAAGAACCAAAGGAGATCAAATGAAATGAGCGAAGGATTCAAAGAGTCTTTCCAAGCGATGAAGAGAGAATTGTCAAATAAGAGAAAACTTCCCAAGGATTTACAGGAAAAGATCGGCAAAGAATCAGGCTCGCTAGAAACGAACTATATCATCCAATGTATGAAATTACTTCAAGACGTCTTTCTTTACCTAGAAAGTATGGTTGCAATATTTGATATTTTTCAAAAACGGGATCGAGCATTGCAAGAAATATTCAAACTATTATTAGAGAATCAAACTGATCCTTCTTTAAAGCAACAGATCGATGATATTTTGAAGAAGTACGACAGGCCTTTTTCAGATCTTTAAACCAATCACTAACTTGTTTTCTGAAGGGCATTAACTAATCTATCGCACGTAGTCTTACTCTGCATTTGGTTTCTTTGGACAGTAACTCAGTTATCTGTTTTTCTTTTCCGTTGATTTGCATTCGTTTAGAAAAATCATTTCTAACGGAAAATCAGAGTATTTGGGACTACTCTAAAGGAATGAACGATTCGAAAGAAAAAGAGATATTATCTATTTTACCGTTGACTTTGTGATATAGATCTTCTGAAGTTCATCAGACTGCGAGTATATGACAAAATTATACTTGTCCTTCTTTATTTTGGTCGATATTTCCCGTTTCCTTAGTGTCAATAACTTCCTTCCTAAGTAGATATATCAATCCCACTGAATGGTCGAAGGACCGGGAAATAAGTCGTCAATTCCGACAAATGAATTACCACGAATTTCACCTTCAGGGAAGTCCTTCGTATGAACACTAACGTATATCGATCCATTTACCATCAACTTATAAAAATCCGATAAAAATTTACCTTTTAACTGACCTTGAAGATCTTCCTTAGTTGCACCACCAACAGAAAGTGTTCCTGTGGTCTTCCCCTTCGGAGTTACATGAACTATTTTAATATCATCAAATTTAAGTTCTTTTTCGGATTTCATCAAATCTAGTACTACACTTCCATTTTGATTCTTGTCACCCTTGTAAAGGTAAATACCAGTTACATTTCCAATATTTTCAGCATTAACAGTAAATACAAACCTGGTCAAATCGTCTTGGAATTTCAGACCAAGGTATCCACGAGCATCTGTATCGACAGGCGGTATTTGTTGATCTCCGGTAAGAACACTCCAATAGCGGTCTATCTGATTAGCAGCATTCACTTTTGAATGAGAATACATTAATTGAGACAATGGAACAATCGACCAAATAATTAATAGACATGGTAAAGTGAGGATAAGGGTTTTATTATTCGCTTTCATCTACGGTATAACCATCTACTTACTGCCAGCCATTATATCAGCACTACCTTTTAACTGATAGATTTTAACAAAGACGGTTCTCGGCATCCTACATTACCTTTATCTACGCATATACTATGGCTGCTTAAGATATAAGCCAATGTGAATAAATTACTTACACCATTTGGAAGAGATTAGATGTAAGATTGTTGCAAAGCCTGAAAGAAGTACCAAAACGGTCATAGGTGGAGGAGAAAACTATGGGGAGCGTCCACTATTTGTTGGCCAAGGTACCGGCGTTAGAAGATATTCATGTGGCAAATGCAAACTTGTCCTTATAGATAACTTTGGGGAAAATGTACGGCTAGTCAACATTGTATTAAAATGTCCTGGATGTCAATCATATAACGAACTTCCTTAGAAGCCAAAAAATAATAACAGACGGGTTGACGGGAACGCTCGTTTGCACAAGAATCCCCTCACTAAATTACAAGTCCAATTAGCCTTAGAGACTAACAGAACTTGTACAACAATTTTCCTAATTATTTATTTCCTCTGATGGGCCGAGTTATTAGTTATTAGACGTTGGTATTGTTATGACGAGGCGCTGGCCCATCATTGTCCTTGTGTGTTAGAGTACTAAAATATACGTACCACTTTATTAACAGATTGAAAGACAAATCAAAATGGCTGTTCATTCAACCTTGATTGACTTAATATAGATATCGCAAAATCTTCTATGAGCCTCTTCCATGTGGCAAAGTAATATGATATAATTTATCCATCAACTTAATTATTAATTATAACAATTATAGTACATGAAGTATCGCAGCAGGACAGACATCTTTGCAACTATTCTAAGTTCTGCTGCAGGGGAAAGGGGGATATTACCTATACGTCTTATGTATTCCGCATTTCTTTCCTATGATCAATCAAAAGAATACTTTGAAATTCTCCTTAGAAATGGATTGCTAAGACAGGATCTAAATACTAAGGAATATAGAACAACAGGGAAAGGATTGAAGTATTTGAAGTTGTATAAAGAGATGAAGGAATTAGTCAAGATTCTACCTACTGACGAAGGAGTATAGCATTTGTCTTGGTTATATTATAAAATATAGTTTAAAATCGTTATGACAGTCTATTGGCCGTAATAAAGGTTATGACAACCACACGTACAAGAGCCGTTTTTTAAAGGCTCATATCTTATAGAATTATGCTTGCAGTCATCACAAATTAAGAAACTATTGTATTCTGTTTCGACGTCATTATCTGGTTTTTCCTGCAGAGGTTTGCTCTTTTTTCGCACTTTCCAGTATGATGATACTAATCCACCACTTAAACTAGACTGGACTGTTGATGTCCTATTTTGCTATGAAAGTAATGTACGTAAAGTTGTCAGGCTTTCCTTGCCTCATAGTGAAGCAATACTATTCCGCAATCAAAGGCTATGGATTTAACCATAGTGAATTTTTGAATCTCGTTCAAGTCTTTAAATATGGTCAAACCATTTCCAATTACAACAGGATTGATGAACAAATGAAATTCATCAATTAGTCCCGATTTAATTAAGGAAGAATCAAATGAGGCACCACCATAAACGACCATATCCCTGCCGTTTCGGCTCTTTAACTTGATAATCTCATCTGTAAGGTCACCCGTTGCTATGTCTGTATTTATCCACTTTGATTTGTTCAATGTTTTGGTGAAAACAACTTTTGGGGTTTCTATCATCTTTTTAGCAAGCGCATGCCAGGAGTCATCAGGTTTGCTTATCACATCCGACCAGTAAGAAATAAAGACATCAGTCATTTTTCGTCCTAAGAGAATGGTATCAATGGATTTCGTTAATTCGTTTACGTATTTATTGAGTTTGTCATCCTGCAACCCAACCATCCAGTCCATTTCACCATTAGGGCCTGCAATGCAGCCGTCTATGGACATTTGCACCTGTAGTTTTAATTTTCTTAACCCACTTTTGTTGTTTACCATCTGTTGGATAACGAGCCTTGGATTCTTATAACTGTTGCGACCTACACGACATTTTTCACATCCTGTAATACAAGGTTAGTAACGTCCTACGGAGGCTGTTAATGAGATCTCATGATGAAATTATATAGACTACTCTTAACTATTGAACCCACAGTTGTTGGCTGTCTAGTACCAGGGATTGGTAATACATTGACAGCCAACATCCGAGGGTGTCATGTTATGCCATGAATACAGGGGCTGCAGTATAATCCTACAATGGTAACACATCAACAGGAGGCATCAAATAACTCGCCTACTGTCACTGACTACCAATATTCAGATTTCTGGGTGCTGGTGCGTCTACGTTTAGTTCAGGTCTGGCGTCTAAAGTAATGTTCTAGATGAAGTTACTTCTTATTTAAGTTCTGATACAAAGGTAGATTTCTAAAGCAACAAAATAATCATTGACAATGTGGGAATATAACTTGATGACAGAATCTATATTAGTCTTGAATTTAGAATTCAAAGGGTACGGAATATAAATAACATTCGAAATTTGATAAGCAAGAATCACTAGAGTTGATTAAGATTCGATAATTTCGTTCTCTTTGTTTTGGATTGCGCGTTCCCCTATCGGCTAAGTCATTCAGGTCACTGTAACCAAAGACTTTCAAATATTTTTGCAAGTAAATTATGTACAGGTTCCTAGTGTAAGGTGATGCGAGTGAGTTTAGGAAAAGACATTTAGCCTGAACTTGGTGAGTTGACATGTCTATATTACCTATATCTCATGCTTACCGCTGGTTAATATACGTAGTATATAATTTGTAAACCGAAGAGTTTATAAATTTGAACCAGGTAAAATAGAGCAACATACATTTGGCTACAGAATTTGAAAATATAGTCTCAGACTATAGTGATCCTAAGAAGAAGCTGCTATATTATCTTAAAGTTATGCAAAAGGCAAGACTTCAGGAGTTGGCCAAGTCCATGAAAATATCAAAGATGGCAGTTCATAAGCATCTTGCCCAACTCCAGAAAAGAGGTCTAGTAGAAAGCATCGAAATCAGAGAGAGTGTAGGCAGACCAAAGATGCAGTATAGCTTAACTAGTAAGAGTAAGACTATTTTTCCTAGGTCATATGGAGCACTTGCAGTTTGTGCCCTTGATTTCATTGAAAAGAATATGGGAAAAGAAGGTATCGAAAAGGTTCTCCAAGAGCGTCAAGCCGAACTTTTTAACAAGTACTATGAACGCCTTAAAAATCTCAATTTTGATCAGAAAGTCAAGGAACTAACAAAGATCAGGGATGAAGAAGGGTACATTGCTGAATCAAGAAAGAACAGGCAAAAAAATGGACTATATACCCTTCTAGAATATAACTGTCCTATACTTGAAATAGCTCAAAATCATTGGGAAGCCTGTTCCACAGAGACAGAACTATTCGAAAAGCTACTTGGCGCTAAAATAGAAACAACTCATAGAGCTGCTAAAGGAGACAATGTATGCAAGTTTTTAATCAAGGAGAAAAAAGAACAGTATCTCTAACACTAGCGGTATTCTGCAATCTTATATATCTTAAACTTGATAAGCAAAGAACAGTTTATATAATTTGTAAACTGCCACGTTTATAAATTAGTTAACATATGTTAATTGCATGAACTTTTGCAAGAACTGCAAGGAATACTTCATGCATATTGAACAGTTTCCAAATATTAAGTACGACGATGGAACATCTTAGGAAATGAGATACAAATTACTAGGAAAAAGCGGATTACGGGTTTCCGAACTTTGCTTAGGAACCATGACTTTTGGAGAAGACTGGGGTAAATTTCTTAGAGGGGCTTCTAAAGAAGAATCTAAGGAAATCTTTGACTTATTTGTAGAGGCAGGTGGCAACTTTATTGATACTGCAAATAACTACCAAAATGGAACAAGCGAAAAATACGTCGGAGAATTCATTGCAAGTGACCGACAAAAATTTGTTCTAGCCACCAAGTACACTCTTACAACAAACCCAAATGATCCTAATGCCAGCGGAAGTCATCGCAAGAATCTATTCCAATCTGTTGATGCCAGTCTAAAACGCTTAGACACTCCTTACATAGACTTACTATGGGTACATGCGTGGGATTACATGACTCCTATTGAAGAGCTCATGCGCTCTCTTGACGACATGGTAAGATCTGGAAAGATACTATATGTGGGAATGTCTGATGCGCCTGCCTGGGTTATTGCGCGAGCTAATACCATGGCAGAACTTCAGGGATGGTCTCCATTTATTGGTCTTCAGGTAATGTATAGCTTGGTGGAGCGAACTCCTGAGAGGGAGCTGATTCCGATGGCACGTGATTTAGATATTGGTGTCACTGCTTGGTCTCCTTTGGGAGGCGGGGTTCTTTCAGGAAAATACAGTAATGAGATTCAGGAACAAAAAAGGTTCGACCCTAACAATCCAATGACTTCCGGGTTTGTGAACGAAAGAAATCTCTCGATAGCAAAGGAGGTACAAATAATAGCGACCGAAAAAAACAAGAC
>DASWDL010000444.1:0-6931 GCA_036395315.1 Nitrososphaeraceae archaeon | reverse complement strand
TCCTCCTGGGATGTAGACCCTGCTTGAACATAACAGGGTGAAGATTACCCAAGTTCAGAAAATATCGATTATTTTTTCACAAATGTATTTGGGTAACATGGTACCTAACAACTCCATGAACCCCAACGAGCGATCCAAAGAGATTGATCAAATATGCATCAAATGCGGGAGAGATGTATCCGTTCATCCTTCAACTGGAAGATTTAACAGCATAATATTAACCGGCCATGAATGTGCCTGGAACCCTGACGAGGAATTTAAAAATTTTGTAGTAAATACTTTGAAGAGTTCTGGCTATGATGTCGGAGATTTTGGGCATCCTCCAGCACCGACATATTCAAGTGCATAACTTTATTTTCCAAAAGTGAGTAAACATGAGCATGTCTAAGTTTACAAATGACGAAAGAATACTGATAAAGAGTATTGTTGCTACCCTATCGATAAAGAAAACTTCGGACACCAATATTATTAAAGAAATTTATGAAAAAACTAACAAGACTATAACTCGAAAAGAAATCTACAATGTTAGACAGCGCATCAAGAAAGAATCTTATCAATGGTTTAAGACACTGCGCGAAGGCCAGTTTGAGTACATCCACGAATTTAAGGAAAGCGTAGAAGAAATCCTATGGCTACAGATGAAATATCACAACATCATAGACAAGAACCAGAACAGCCCACTAATACAACAGACATCTTTAGCGGAACTACACAGACTCAACATAACACTTTCAAATTACTTTGACGTAGCACCAGGTATTGTAAATGGCATTACCATACCAGAGACATCAGAGGTTACGACATCAACAAGAGAAGCAAGAAATTTCATCGTTTAATCTACAGACGCCATTTTGGATTTTTTGTACATCTTTTCAAGTTCTGTATCAGATAGTATTGGTTTCAAGTATCCTTGTCTCTTTGTTTCGCTCGGTCGACATTAATAGCAAACTTACTAAATGGGACTCGGGAGGAGAGGGCATATTCGGACACAAGCCACAATCAAGCCAATATTTGTGCTAGAAAGGGATTGGCGTGCAATTTCTTAATCTTAACAAAATAAATCAATTCAGTTATCCTAGCACTGGCAAGATAACTGAATACAAAGTCGCAGTAAAGATAGCCTTCGGAGTTGAACATACTTAGCCAGAATATATTTTACCCTTATTTTTTATTCAGCGAATAAAACAAAATTATTTTAATGCAACCTAATCAGATTACAACCCCCGACCGAACCCAATTAGTGAGATAGCCTATTTATGACCTAATTAGTTCATTATGACGCCAAAACTCTTCATGGTCCTTTCTCTCCTCTTCCAAGTGATATTTCAGATTACAGTAATGGCATTTCAAACCTGCTCTCGGATCAGATTTGTATTTTGGCTTAGGCTTCCAATCACGAATATACCTATAGAAAATCGTACTGGCTTTATCAGATTCAGTATTCGCCAGAAATTCTTTTTCTCTTTTCTCTGTACCTGCGTTCAACATTGTAGCATATTTGCTTAAAAGATAGCAAATTACCCATTGGGATAATATATAGTGCCAATCGAAGTCAAATCCTTCCTTATAAAGTGCTTCGTCAATCATCTTAACCAACTTTGCATTGTTGGACGTCTTTACTACTACAACCGACTTGAATCTTATAGCGAATTCAGAGAGATTATCATCAGTCCAGAGCTCCATCCGTTCTTCAAGAGCCAGTTGGTCCATTTCCCCCATCACGTACTAGACCTAATCTTCATCGAGTTAACCAATGTTCAGCTAGAGGCATAAAGAATAAACTGATAACAAAGGCCAGACTACCTGGCATTCCGACTACCGGCAAATTAGATTTTATCGATTTCAATAAATTCATACATCTAATATGAATTAGCTAATATTAGAACAGGGCTCAACGGTAATAATGATTAGTAATAATATTATCTTAGTTCTAAATTGAAATTTTATTGGCTATATAGCTTTTTTTATTGCTTCCTTAGCACGTATTAAAATACGAGTATTGCATAAATGTATGTCATGTAAATGCAACGATTTACTACGACTCCTAACAAGCCATTTCCAAGCGTTCACGTTTTGGTATCGCTGTTTCTAATGGTGCTTTCATTTCTGTTAATATTATTCAATGTCACCATTAATCCTTATTTTGCTCATGCTGGGTCCGTAGTTGGAAACGGATTCAAAAATTATCTATTTGGTACCATGGAAGGAGACACAATTCTAGGAATGGCAGGAAATGACAGATTATTTGGGTTGGCAGGTGCTGATAAGATCTATGGTGGAAGTGGGGATGACATCATAGAAGGGGATCAAGGCAATGATTACCTAAGCGGCGAGGATGGAAATGATCTAATCATTGGAGGCCAAGATGCAGATAAAATTCTAGGCGGGAATGGCGATGACATCCTATTGGGTAGTTACGCTGTTAATTCATCGTCGGTAAGAGATTATGCTAAAGATTCAATTATGTGCGGTCTTGGCAATGATACTGCATACATTAATCTTGAAGATAATGATACGGCAAGTGGCGACTGTGAAAATATAATTTCAAATTGAATCTTTACACCCACTCCAAGTTTATAATTCAATTCATGTTAGCATGATATGTTGTTACCACGATAGGAAATGTTAGTAACATGAACGTATAGACGTTGATCCAGCACCTTAATTCCTTTACTAAATTTCCAATATCCTAAATTTACTGCTAGCCAGTTCAAGTATAAACAATGCTTAAGAATATATTCAAAATAGCTTAAGGGAAATGAATAAATTATTCTTACTTGAGTTTTTGTAGTGAGAATTAGATTGGATGAAGTTCTTGTTGTCGCCAGGCCGGAGACGTCCTCCAGTATTAATTCTTCTTCCATATCTAATGTTTGCTAAGATTTGGAATTTGGACAATGACCAAACCGTTGGGAATTTGTTCGTTGGGCAGCTGGCGTAGTGAGATTTTGCTTTCTTAATATCCTTATATCTCCCCTTTAGATAGATATAATCATCGTCTTGAATCCTAGAATCGTTTGTCCTATCTGCAAAATAAAGATCGTCGAACATTCAGAGTTTCAAGACAAAATATGTAGGATGATAACAATAAAGCAGTTTGCAAATAATTCCCCAGGTTTTGATCTGGCTTTTAGACCTTTCTTTGAAGATGAGTGATACTCTATGATTCTATCTACCATATTATACCGGCATGATCTTATAGATCGCACCATCGCCAATTGACAGTATATATAAAAATCCATCGGGACCACTCTGTATATCAGTAATACCTCCAAAACCTGTCCCAAATATTATAGGAGCGAATTCTTGATTGTTATCCACAACTCGATCGGAAAGAGCGCTACCAAATTTATCAAGTTTCAGGTCATTTCTCCGATCATTAATTTGGAAAAAGTATAGATTGCCACCATTGTAGTCTCCGACAAAAATATTGTTCGTATATTTTGCCCCTAGTTTAGAAGAGTTAAGGAATTCTATGCCAGTAAGAGCAGGAGGAGCCTTCCAACTCAACAACGGATCAGAATAATGAGAGCCTGGTAACTTGACTAAGTCAGATTCAGTCTTGCCTTCCCGTGATATAGGTCCCATAACTGCCTGCCATCCGCTATTGAAACCAGGCTTGACAATATTGATTTCATCATATTGGTCTGGTCCATTTTCTGTAGCCCATAAGATGTGGGTGATAGGGTCAATTGCTAATCCAAAAGTGTTTCTAATACCATAAGCCCAATACCTTGAAGTTGCGTTATCATTTGAAAATGGATTTCCCTTCGGTGCGCTGCCATCATTTGGATTGACACGAAATATCACGCTCGTATTGTCAGGTTCAGGTCCGTCTTTGAAATTCTGTAATTTACCATCGTGATTAAGATCACCTATAACCGCATAGAGGTATCGCCCAGTTTCATTTGGAGAAGGCCCAATCAATAATTTTCCACCATCATGATTTGGGCCAGGCAACCCTGGGAGGTCTAAAATCATGGATGGATCTGTCAGTTCCGCACCATTCCAATGATATTTGTATATTCTATTTTTTACCGAATCCCCTGAAGCTAATGGTTCTGTTAGATAAAGAAATACATCTTTATCATTTGCAGCAATACCCAGTAATCCTCTTTCGCTTTCAGTTTGAACTTTAACATGCAAAACTGGTTTCTCTTGCAATATGCCATCAGTTACCCTGCGGACATTTCCATCTTTTTCTAGAACTAATATATCTGTCCCATTTAAGAAAGCCATAGTAGTTGGAGAGATAAGGCCTTTAGCAACAATGTCTACCCTTAGTTGTGGATCGCTGATTTGAGGCTGGGCAAATGTATTTTGGATTAATGCACCTTGTAATAATGATATAAAAACAGTCATTACAAGAGTATTCAGTAAATTTGATTTTGGCAATGAAGTTCTTTTATTGAGATCCAAGGAAGCATAATAATTTAATAATATATATACACGGCTCCAGGAAGCTACAAGTTTACCACGTTTTTTCGCAAGCTTCCTTTCCATTACCACTCAGCCGGTAAGTATCAAGATTAATGAGCTCTAGTTTCCCTTCTCTACTAGTTTTTAATTTCATGTTAACCAAAGTCCTACCCCACCCGCCTAATCCAAGCTCACCAATCTCCCAAATATATTTAGAAGCATGATTTCTCTAACCATTGACCGAGTGCCCTGAAAGAAAATAATTTTTTTCACTATGCTCTGTCATCGATGCTGTCCTTTTTTCACATTCGCTAGACGGGTAGACACTGATTCTACTTAAAATTCTTTTTTTTGACGTTCAACTCCTCAAGGCTAACCGTTTTATTTCCACCAAGGGTCAGTCTAAGGAAAAAAGGGGACAGATAATGACATCCTATACACTCACTTTGTTGTTCCAGTTGTAATACATCTCAACACCATTATTGTACTGACGGACATCGGTAGGCCGCATGTCATGGTTTGGAACAGTCTGGCCCACCGACTAAATATGTCTTCATAAATAATATACTTCAAAATATTAAAGCCTTAAACAATCGATGGGTCGGCGCTCCTCTCGGCGTGCTAGCAGTCTTCTATTCCGTAAAGACGGACGGCTAGTTATCCAATAACTAAAGCGACCTCCTTCAATAACGTCTTTGCAGAAATTGGTTTTCCCAAAACTTTCAAAAACAATTTATGGTCGTCGTCTAGGTGTAATTGTTCGTGACCGGCCGTAAGTATGATTGCCTTGGCTGATTTGTCGAGTACTCTGATCTTTTGAAAAAACTCTGGCCCATTGAGTTTAGCCATACGATAATCAAGTATCATCAGGTCATAGCAACCGGCCTTGAACTCTGCTAAAGCCTTAATCGGGTTGGTGTATGTATCCACCACGTAACCGTGATCTTCAAGAATCAATGCAAATAGGTATGCGTTGTCTTTTTCGTCATCTAATACTAAAATTCGTTTCACAATATGTGCCCTTCAAACCTTAATGAGGTATCTATCACAACCCTTATCACGTCAGTCTATATTTAAGATCTAGTAAGCAGTTGTGATTATAACTAATGCTTTACTGTGGCTCCTATTTGGACAATGAAGCATGGCGTTTTCCTTTTTCTTTTGTAAAAAAATTGCATTCACTGGCTGTGGAACCTTGGGTTACTATAGTAATCTCATTTACATCCTCTTCATGTCCAGAAACGTTTCCAACCTGACGTGAGACTTGAGGAGATTCAAATAGATGGATTCTAGAAAAAACTAATCTACATTTCCTTGCTGAATCCACTCTAATAGCATACGGGATAACTTTTCTTAGTGATTCGCTGAGTATAAGTTTTAAATATTATAATACATTCTAGTTTGCGAGCTAGAATCGGGTTACTTGTTGACGACGACGAAAATACTCTCAGACTTTTTGATGATATTCTAGTTGGTCAAGGATTTGCGGTAGATGCATATTCTGATCCCGTCACGGCTTTAATTGAGTTCAAATCTGAATATTTCGATCTTTTAATTCTTGATTACCGAATGCCAACACTGAATGGACTAGAGTTATTTAACAAGATGAGGGAAAGAGACAAGTCAGTGAAAGGAATGTTACTTCCTGCTAGTTACGAACAGCTGTTGTAGTTGGTTATTTTCAGAAGTTAAAAGAATTGGACATGAAGATAGTCAACGGAAGCATATTAGAACATTTTCTTCTTTGAGCTAAATACCTGTATCCGCCTTACAACTAAATTTATAGCAAAATAGGCCAATGACGATGCAATAATAGACGCTATTGTTGTAGCTTGTACGGGTGGATATTCTACTCTCAACAGTTCAAGTAAAATGAAGAATCTTGTCACATTGCTAATGATATCAAATATAAAATTAGCAAATATCATTTTTGTAACTATTTGTAAGAACAGAAATGTTTAATTTGCCGGTAAATCTTTTTGTATATTTCTTCTTGTTGTCAAGATGAAAAAGAATAACAAAAATTACCTTGGCTGATGCGAATCCAATTATTACCGTTAATACAGAGTTTATAAAATCGTCCGTAGAATATTTTGCAGAAAGATATGCCACAAGAAGACTAACAATAAAACCTACGGTACCTGAAAGTAACAAATTCTTGTTAAGCGAGATTGAGTTTCTATATTTTTTACGATACTTTGCAAAGAAATTTGTCACTTTCATTAATCAGCTCTTTTGATATACCATCCATATCCAGAGACAAGGTACTTTACTTTGTTACCAGCTTTACTTTCACTGTTCAAGTAATATTTAGTCATAAAATAATTAGGGATAGTTAAGTTAGTCTTATTGTCCTAATAGAAGCATGTTATTTTTTGTGTTCCCTATACCTTCTTGAAATTTCTTTATCAAGTTCTTCATTTTTGATTACTTCACCTCTCCGTCCAGGCGTCTTCATTGCCTGTTGATTAACTTGCTTCCTTTCTTCATCTAATCCATATTGTCCCATCTG
>DASWDL010000443.1:0-4458 GCA_036395315.1 Nitrososphaeraceae archaeon | reverse complement strand
AATGACGAAGATACCGACAACTTGGTCCGTGATGGAATTAGGGCTGTTCTCAAAAAGCCCATATCAGTAGATGAGTTGACCAAGGCTATGCAGCAATTTAGACATTAGGCTAAACTTTTCTTCATGAGAACCGCTAAACTTTCAATATTTGTTAAATTGAGATAGAGACCCGATGAGGACCAACTATGCCATTGCCTACCATTTTATTTCCTTTTTGAACATTGACATAAAATATGCATAGAATCTTACGCATGAGTAGAGTGGCCTATCCAGGAAGATCATGACAAGTGCAAGATAAACGTATTTCAGGTCGCCTTTAATTGTAGAAAAGAGTCCGGCCGTAATTATGACGATTTACTCATTTAGAAAATATATCATCATAATAAAAATTAGGGGATAAATTACTGAGTTTTGAAACAGTAAAAAAATATACAGCAGTGATACCATTCGGACAAACAATAGCACAATATCCATAAACATCATGTCCAATATTCCCAAAATAAACAATAATGGATGCGTGGTGTGACCAGTTACAGAATCCCTGTGTTTTAGCAAGGTCGCAACCTGGCCATGAGACCACCTGACCCGTTGTCTTATCCACTCTCCCCAATTATTAGGGCAGTAAGTCTGTGCGATGGCTTTTGGGACAAATTCAACTCGTCCTTTTGTTTTAAATATTTTGATTCCAAGATCGAAATCGTCAGTTATGGTATCTTTATCGAAAAAACCCACTTTGCTTATCGTACCTTTACGTAACGCACCAAATGCGCCTGGTATTATGACAAGAATTTTCATCATTAGCCTAATTCTTCTTCCAAGTTCAAATGCAATTAGATATTCGTAAGACTGAAACTTGGTCAATAAGTTCTTAACTCCTTTGTCTCCGCTGAGGATTCTAACATTTCCAGCGACGGCAACGATGTCTTGTACTGTCATATACTTTGCTACCTCAGAAAGCGCGTTTCGTTCTAAGAGAGTATCACCATCCATTACAAGTATTATGTCACCAGAAGCAAAAACAGTACCAAAATTGGATGCTCCCGATTTCGACCCTTTCGATCCTTCTGTTCGTTTGACCAATTTAATCTTTCCACTTTTATAGTATGGATATGCTTGTTGAAATGTATCATCAGTAGAATGATCATCTATCACTATGATCTCTTTATTGGGATATGTGTCATCCAGCAAGGACTCGATGGTCTTTTTAATGGATATCCCTTCATTGTGAGCGGGGACTAATACAGAAATCTTAATTTGTGCCATTTCAATACTTTGAAATCGTTACTGATGTATTTTTCTGAATAGATGATGTACAGATAATACGATCGGTTTCCCAAGGTTCCCGAACAGATCAACAAAAACAAATGAAATTATTCCTATAAGTTGCCATAACGTCAGATTATGTATCCAGGTAACATAATCTTGTAAGAAAGTAAGAATGTTCATTGTCAGAGTAACTACAAGTAGAAATGAGATGTGCAAGAATTTCTCAGCAATCTACTCCTCAATACCTCGTCTCCTCTTTCCTGTTTTCATCCTGGCTATTGCTAGTTTGGTCATTCCAAATACTTTTCCTTAAATCTAGATAACATTTCATTTTCGTTCTCGATTACAACCTGAATTATGCCAAATTTATCTATTAGAGTTCGAGCAACTTCTATAGGCTCTGAAAACAGAATGGCATATTTGGTCACGCGCCGCTGCGCAAATTTTCCGACATTATCTAAATCTATTAGTCGGGATATAGAATTTTCTATATCAGTCCCAATTAATGAAATCACAATCAAATCTGTTTCTTTTTCGGCTATCAAGTCGAATGGCCCATAGAGTTGACCTTCAATTGTGATAGCCTCGTCTAGCTTTATTTCGAATCCTTTATCTCGGAAATAATGTTCAATTGGAGACAATGAGATGATATTTTGCTTTATCTCCGCCAGCTTTTCTACACTAATTTCGTAGCTGTACATCTGACTCCATGTGCCATCTGATAGACTAAAACCTGAGTTACCACAGTTATTACAGTCATATGAGAGCTCAGGTATTGTAAAGATATTTTGACATTCTCTGCACTTCAACGCGGAGATTACCCTGAAGTAGTCTACTCCAATAAGTTTGAGTTCTTTTTGGCATTTAGGACAAATTAGCGTGCCACCTTGCTGAAAGTTACTTTCCAAATCTGCGTGCCCGCATTTATTGTGCTCCAGAACGTTACCGCGGGTAAAGTTGCTTGCCCTACAGTTCTGGCACAAGTAATTTATCAATAGGTTAATTGACCTGCAACCAGGACAGGACAACTTGAGCTGGGTTGGAGACTTGACAATGTAAGCTGCATTCATTAATGATTGAATACTCTTCTCATGATCTCTTAGTGAATTAATTGTCTTAGAGTCGTATTCAATTCTGGACTGAATTTTTTGGTTTAGGGAAGTACCTGCCATAAGCTCTTTCAATATTTTTCTGGCTGTCGGCATTAGTAACAGTCTTTGATGCTCAGAAATTTTTGACTTTCGGGTCCAATCAATAGTAACTTTATGAAGGGAGCGCGATATCCCCTTAATCCCCAAATCAGTCTTCACAATATAATCACGAGCCCCCGCCCTTCCAGCTACCTGCACCATCTTTGGATCTTCTGATACTGACATGGCAACAATGGGAATATTTCGAGAATGAGAGCTAAAGAAATCAATAGTAGGTTTATCATATGGGTTATAATTGCATAATATCGCATCATAACGATCTTTCTTTAACATGGTTGATGCATCAGCGATGTTAGAACAAGTATCCAATTTTATTGAACTTCCTATGTTCCCTTGAATCTTTAATTGAGCGAACTCATCATCATCGATAAGAAGTACGCGTAACTTTTTCACGAACAAGTAATCCTTGTCATCGCTCTTAGCCCCGCGAATAATTTGCTTCAAATCTTCAATCAAGGATGGTTCAATGATAATGCTATCTTTTTGAAGTCCAATGCTAAGCTGAAGTAAAGCCGTCTTAATAGTATCGAGTGTTCGTCTACTTGGGATGACCTTGCCAGAAATCAACGCTTCGATAATAATTTGAATCTGCTCAGCAACTTTGGCAATTTCAGGGTGATCTTCCATTTTAGACGCCGACAACACCTTAGATACAGTCTGGAACAATTCATCACGCTCATGTTTTTCCCCGTATTGCTCAACGAACGAGATAGCCTTCTGAAGAAGGGTTGAAACGATTGTCTTGTACTCAGCTGAATACAGAACATAGTTTCCAGAGTATGGTAGTTTTGAGTTAATATTTCCAATAGAAGTCATTTCTCTACCTTTTTCCAATGTTTCATAGAGTACGCTTCTTATAGGTTTTCTCGTAAACGTATTGCCGAAAAATGACCTATATTCTAGATCTGGAATTATTTATCTTTCTATTTTTATCCAAACTGGGCTCAAATATGAAATCTGAGCACCTAGAAGAAAAATTAAATTACAGGCTAGAGTTACCGGATTAGCCCATGATCAGCATTAAAAATGAAAACAATAAAATCTCATTAAAAGATATGGCCCTCGCGTGTTTTGTAGTTTTTACCTTATCAATTCTTTGTTCGTACCCTTCTTCTCAATATATTTATGGCAAGACCTCCGACAGAGTTACAATCCATGACCTTCTTCCTTTTGATCCAGACGCCTCTGAGAAAAGTGCAACGCAAAATGCGACTGTTAGTCACTCAACCTCTACTTCAAAACAGAGTGCTTTGGCAGATAATATAACTTCGTTAAAAAATGGTTCTACGGTTTCTACAATAGGTTCTGGCGTAATGACCAATCACTCAATCACAGTTTCTGGTAGTGGCTTGTTGAAAGTTAAGCCAGATTTGGCAACAATCCGCCTGGGCATTACGACTTACAGAAATAACATGGAGGCAGCTTACGTCGCCAATCTGATAGCTTTCCAGAATCTTACGAGTAGCATTAATAACGTGGGAACGAAGGACAATAAAACTGGTACTTTATGATTGCAGAATGTTTCCTCGACAATTTCAATTAAGCAGGAGAATAACACGCAATATGATATAACAAGAAGCATTTTGATAAAGGCAACTAATATGACGGCGATTTCTGTTCTACTGGATAAAGCGCTAAAAGCAGGAGCAAATGTGGACCAAATACAATTTGGGTTATCTGAAAATATGATGGATGAACAAAGAATAAACGTAATGGAAAAGGCCTTAGGAGATGCATGGAAGAAAGCTCGTGATGCAGCGATCCTTTTAGATGTAAGAGTGATCGGAATAAAATCGTTGTCGATAGATGGGTTTTCATTCAGTAATGAAGCTTACTTTCCGGCTTCCAACAATCCAAACTTTGCCTCGTCCTTGATACCTTCTTCGGTAGATCTAATCATGAATGTAAGCCAATCATTCCTTTTTGGGGAACGAAGCTAATTTATAAAATTTGGAACCTCAATATTTGAATAATATGTCGT
>DASWDL010000442.1:0-1810 GCA_036395315.1 Nitrososphaeraceae archaeon | reverse complement strand
TCCATTCATTATGCCCTTGTTATGAGTTACAGCACGATATACGTCAGAATATGCAAAAGCGTATGCACACATGATCCGATCCACAATATCTTTATTTCCTAACAAATGCTTAGCAAAGACTGCTCTGCATTTTACAAGACGTTTCGTGGCATAATTCGAAACTATTTTTATAATCACTTGGCCTGATGTAATCTTCTCTACTTCAGGAGCTATAGATTCGCACATGGTATTAACTATATTTGCTCCCATGGCGTCTTTCGTGTCAACAATCAGTTCCAGTATTAGCATCGTTCCCATGTTGCATTGGCTTTTGTCATCCAATTCCCTGACTTGTAAATCGATAGCATTTACTGATCTGCTTTTCGAATTGGCAATTTGCAACAGTTTTTTTTTATTAAGAAAAATTTTTTTCTTTGCTTCGCTGCTACGATCACCTACTGAAGTTATTTGTAATTGACCTAACATGAGTGGTTCCCCAGCTTCGGCTACGAAACCCCCAACACGTCCTGCAATTTTTGCCGCTTTACTTGCAGCAGCTATTACCGATGGTTCTTCTGTGGCCATTGGTACAAAGTATTTTTTCCCATTGATTACAAAATTGACTGCAACGCCAAGAGGAATTGCTAACACGCTTATTACATTTTCTGCCATTCTATTGGCCTTGCTAAACGAGAATTCAGCTAACGGCTCTCTTAAAATATCTAAATCTTGCTCAGATAAACCTACTTCGCTCCTTAAATATTGTAGACGTTCATTCTGAGTCATTGTGTAAAACTTTTTTCTTGACGTCAAAATATATCTCTCTTTTTGATCTCTGCAAAGTGGGGATTAATATCGATTTACTCAACAGCAGGACGTACAGGGTTTTCACCAGAAAATACTCAATTCGAATAATAGTGATCACTGTTTCTTTAGATCATACTTGAGAACCGCTTTTTTATTATTCTTGCATAGGGCGATGAAATGAAAGCACGGCAAGACATATCTAATAGTACAAACTTTGTGATCTATCTGTCATCCATCGTATTTGGAGTCAACTATTCCCATAAAAATCGGTCGCTAACTAAGCTTTCATGATTCTGAGAATCCGGTCGTCATTTCTCTTAACTACTGCAGATCCTTCTTCGTTATTACTAGTAACAACATACAAAGAACCGTCCTGTGCGTAATTAACATCTCTGAGGCTACCATATCCTACTAATATATTATTCTGAATTTTAGATTCTAAATGAATCACTCGCAAGTATCCCTTTAAAGTTCCAATTATCAGATCGCCTTTATCTGCGTTAGTGATATTGAATGTAGCTCCTGTTGCTCCGATTGATGGATTAAAACAAAACAAAGGGCTTTCAAACTTTCTGTCATTGGCATTACATTCTTGACTAGGCCATCCATAGTTTCTACCTGCTCGTATCAGGTTAATCTCATCGGTGCCAAATCCAGATTCTTCAGTTGCATAGAGTTGCTTAGTTGTAGGTTGCCATGCAAGGCCCTGAACGTTGCGATGACCAAATGAATAAACGGCTGAATCTGAAAATGGATTATCAGTTGGGATACTTCCATCGCTATTAACACGCAAAATTTTTCCTGCCAGAGATTTGATGTTTTGGGAGAGATTAGGAGTTGCTGCATCGCCAGTAGAAATGTATAGTTTGCCATCAGGTCCAAACTTCAACCTTCCTCCATTATTAAATAAAGCGCCTGGTATATTCTCTATTATCACTTTCTCAGAAATAATTTTGTTTCTTTTTTCAGTAATTGCTAAAACTTTGTTATATAATTTCCCCGAAGACTCGTAAGTATAGAATAA
>DASWDL010000441.1:0-16435 GCA_036395315.1 Nitrososphaeraceae archaeon | reverse complement strand
AATCTGATTTTTCGCTTTGAGATTCATTAATCCCATTTGCCATTTGTAATGCTTTTATTCTATTCTGATAGGCACTAGCCCTTTCCATATAGATTTTATTCAATTTGTAATCTGGATATATCTGAATAAGCTTCACTAATGCTTCTATGGCCCGCTGATATGCCTGTATTGCCGTCCCCCTGGAACCTTGGGAATCTAATCTAATGGCCTCAGCGGCATACTTACTGGCACTATTTTCCAGTTCCTGTGGAGCAAGACTCAAGTTACGCAACCCCCAATGAAAATTCGTGATTAGCCTTTGAATTACTATGTTGTGAATCTATGTTGTGCAAGGGACAAAATAAAGTGAACCAACTTAAGACTCGAGAATGTGATGTATCCTCACTGGAAGCAGGTCCAAAACCTGTTTTTATAAAAAATGAAAACTTGTGATATATGAAGATTGATTCTCAAAATATGGGCTATCTATATCTCCTTTAGCTGCCAAGCTTTATTGGATTGATTTCTTGACATCCTCCACTCCAATATACCTGGGTCATTTACTCCACCTAATCACAAGAGAAGAGAACGGAATGGTTGGACTTCTTGAATGCCCTCAGTAAATTTGGTTTCACGTACTTTGTAGCTTTGAAAAATTTAAGACGTTAGCTAATTGTTTGAGCAATCGAGATTACAAAAAATGCTATAAATGAGGGTTAATTTGAATAGATTCAAGATCATGTTTCTTTGTAAATTATTGGAAATGCCTAAGGCCAACAGGGAGCTTGATTATTATATGCAATCATAGTAACATCACTTGACTAGAGCTCGACAATTTTTTCAGTTTAATATAATGTAATTGACACCCAACCTTACTTCTGGTAAATAATATATGTTTTTATGGTAATCAATAATCATAGTTCTGCGTCATTCGAGTCTGACCTAGTCGGAAACCTAGAGGACTTTGGAATTTCAAAGTATGAAGCCCGAGCGTATATTACACTATTGGAAAAGGGAATTCTGGGCGCAAGCGAAATAGCATATTATTCCAATTTACCCAGAACAAAAATATATACTACACTAAAAAAACTTGAAAAAAAGGGTCTTTCAATGATTGTTGAGCAGAAACCCCTGTCGGCTTCTGCTGTTTCGCCGCAGGAGGCTTTTATCGAAATAATTAGCTTGCATGAGAAGAGGTTGAAAAACATGAAAAAGATTGTACAGGTTTTGAAAAAAATTGAAGGTGGGAAGAGGATTTCTGGGATCGAAGAAAAAAAATACACGGTGCTAGACCCTATGTTTGTAGACCAAAAGGTCTACGAACTAATTCAGTACTCTAAGTCAGCAATAACTGCAATGGTGGATCCTTGGGGATTAAAGGTACTTCTTCGATGCAAGGAAGTTCTTACTTCAGCCATTTCTAGAGGCGTTAGTGTTAGGTTGCTGATCGGGTCTCGATGTCTAGATAACTCGAATATTCAATCACTTCCAAATGGGTTGGATATTAGGCTCCATCATTTTTCAGATAGTGTTGTGATGGTTGATTCATCTAGGATCATTTCAATTGATAGTACTAATGGCAAAGCCGCAATTGTCAGCTCATTTGATGCCATTGGAGATGGGCATATGCGGTTGTTTGAAGAAAGATGGATAAAAGCCTTCAAAGTTCGGAGTCTTGCAGCCTTTGATCATAAAATGCTCTTAAAGGCTCTCACCTTGAAAAAAACAGTCGAGGATAAACTATCAGAACAAATATTAGAACATATTACAAGACCAAAAAATAATCAGCAGTTCCCAATGGGTTTAGATACATTCATTGAAGAGTAATCCGTTCGTCTCGAAAAAGAAGCTCGTAAGAATTATTCAATAGCTTCTAGATCACAATAATGCAATGATTTGATAATTTGGAACCAAAAGTTGCAGAAATATTGAGTGGAAGAATTCGATTGCAATTATTAAGAATACCATTTCTTATCCACATCCTGAGGTTTACACTAAATTTTGCTTTTGGTCACTAGAAATTTGTTCCTTTAATTAGAAACCATAGTCAAACCCAGAGGTTGATCCTGAATACTAAAAGTCGAGAAAATCACAAGCATGCTTTAAGAATATGCAAATATATTCCTCTAGCTTTGTCCAACAGCACTCTTGCGTTCTCGGTACCTTACTGAAAGATGATTGCCACAAATGGAACAAATACATTCATTAAAAGAATATTGCCTTCCACATTCTCTGCAAAACTTTGTCCATCTCCTTATACCTATTATGCTCTTTCCAGACAATTTTAAAAAAGAGATGGATAAAAATTGCGCCAAATTGCAGATTCTATTGTCATCAGATATTAGCGTACCACCTTGATCAGAAGCTAACGCCAATACTGAAATATCAGATGATGAGATGCTTGAATCACCAATAGTTTTTACCACCGATTTAACGAAATTGACAGTATCTTGTTTTGGGTGAGCTATGGTTAGTTTTTGTGCTTCTATAAGAAAATTTATCGGAAAATAATCTTTTTTTATATGAGATACTTCTTTTAAGATTAGATCCGTTGTAATACATTTCCTATCACACCTTAAATGGAAACCTTGATAAAAAGCGGTAGCATCCAAGACAAAAATCTCAGAATCCCAATTGTGCAATTTGTCTTATCCCTCTTTTATGAAGACGCATAAATTTTCCATCGTGCTCATATCTTGAAATTATGATCGAAGATTCGGCGTTTGCATCATAAATTTCCTGGCCATCAATCACTATTTTGGTCCCATGAGTGGAAGAAACAGAAATATCCTGAGGTTGGATAATCATACAGGGAATTCTCTGAACTGGGGCGATTGGAAGGATCATCAAACAGTTTAATTGCTCGTGTATAATGGGTCCGCCCAAAGAAAGTGAGTGTCCCGTTGAACCAGTCGGTGTCGCTACTATTATCCCGTCCATCCTAAAACTTAAGGTTTCATTCAAGAAGCAGATTCTAAATACTGGAGTTCTAGTTAAATTAGTTCTCATTATTAAAATGTCATTTAAAGCGGGGCCAAAAACTTGATTTGCAACTCGGGCCTGTATCCTAATTCTGGAATCGAAAAAGCAATTTCCATTCAGAATCGCCTCCAATTGGGCCTTTATGTTCGAATCTCCTGCCACTTCTGCAAGAATTCCCTTCGTACCACCAATGTTCACACTAAAGACAGGCGTAGATTTTGGTAACATCCTAAATGTGCGTAATGTTGTCCCGTCACCACCCACTGAAAAAACTAGATCTAGGTCTAACTTGCTTACTTCTTCCGGCGAAACGGTAGTAACTCCAATAACGTCGAGATTATTTACAGAAAAAACTTTTACATTTTTACTTCTAAAGAACTCCGCAATTTTCTTGCCAGCCTCGATTGCATTTTGATTATTGAATTTTGTAACTATGCCTACCTTGCAGACATTCATAGGTACCTATTTCCACCTGCTACTGTAACTCTTAAATGCATTGTTCTAATGTAAATACACCTACAATATAGAACAGAGTTTGCCATAATATAATGACAGTCCCACACGATTAAATAACCAGGGCAGAAAGGATTTTGGAGGGCCGGTAGCTCAGCTTGGTGGAGCGTTCGACTGATAATCGAAAGGTCAAGGGTCCAAATCCCTTTCGGCCCATACAATTAACCAGAAGGCTGAAGGGGTACCACATCCATTAGGGAAAGAAGTCAGCCGTAAGATCTTTTATATTCGCTTTCTAACAACTTGTTGAGTTGGACTATGTCCCACGTTACTCGATCTGCCCCTAACGTCTGGGCTGCTCCGCTGAGCTCTTCTTTCGTAAAAAGAATTAATCTTAAATCTCCGGTAAATCTAGATTTCAAGCTTTTTACGGCATTACAGAGAAATCTTAAAGTACCTTCTGAAAAGGAAAAGATCAAAATTACGACCAATCCTTTGTTCTTTCCATAGAATTTGAGAATGAATCTTTGTAAATCTATATCGAAAAAAGGATCTATCTTTGTCTCCACATTTCCCATAAAAACAGAGTTCCATCCAGAGAGATTCATGAGCGCTGACGCTATCTTAGCGAAATGAACAGAGCTTTCAGACCCGGCCACGCACAATGAATGTGCCTTTAAATTTTTCGAGGAACTGTGAGGGGCTAATTGGATAAGAGCCACTAGGTCCATAGCGAATGTTTGAAAAGTTTGCCTTTCACTCTCACTAATTCTTCCTCTATCGTACAAGTCGTCAATAATATTTATGGTTGGTAAAATTACTTGAGTGAGCAAATATTCCTTGGTCACATCGGTGGTTATTAGATTATAGACCAAGTTCAATGCTCCTGTGTTATTCCCTACAAGCAGTGAATCTAGAAGCTTCTGCTGCACCTCAATATAATTAACTGGGAATTCCAATTGAGAATTATTCTTATCCAGATACCAGACATTCAAGCTTCCAATTTTTTTTTTCTAACCAATCCCTTTGCAAGCATTAGGTCTAGATATTTCGCCAGAGTCATTCTATTTACTTTAGTTCTGTTAGCCAACTCTACACCTGATAGTCCAGAATAATTTTCACTTAACTCTGAATATACCTTTCTTGATATTTCATCAATGGTATATCTCTTATACAGCGACACAATGTATAGATAAATAGTCTGTTTTTTAATGGTTTCTCTCAAAAATTGGTCATAGAAAAATTGAGGCAAGCCTTAAAAATATTAGATTTTATAAGAAAATGAATACAACAAGGCTTAGTTTTCTATAAGCAGCAGCTCGGTTCCTTATGCCAGGGAAGATAACCACGAGCTTACTATTATTCCAGCATTGTCTAATTATACTCTTCAATACCTAAATTCTAAATTACATGATGAATTTAGATTCCCATAGCATTGATTCGATGACTGGGTGGAGTTAACCTTTGTACCTAACGTTTAGTTGGATGTATTCGACAAACCTAACCTTGTTTAAATCCCTTATTTAGTAACCGAAATGACAAAAAATTTTCATGATTTGAATTCTCGAAAGTATTACTTCAACTTAAAAACATCAGAATTCAATCATGAATTAGATAATTAGAATGTACCTAACAGATCTGTAAGAATCCTCAGAATAATACAGATGAACATTAATCATATGTCTGCCGTACTTATACCGTCATCAATCCTCCATAAACCAATAAATATAAATTTAGTTAGAGATCGCTTGCAATAGCCATGACAAAGGATAAAGTAGTTTTGGCTTTTTCGGGAGGTCTAGATACTTCTGTTTGCGTAAGATATCTACAAGTTGAACATAAGATGGATGTTATCACTGTAACAGTAGATTGTGGACAAAATGAGGATTTTGATGATATTCGAGCTAGGTCAGAGTCCTTGGGAGCGATTGAACATGTTTATATTGATGCAAAAAAGAATTTTGTCAAGCATTATGTTGAAAAATCCATCAAGGCTAACGGTTTGTACCAAGGAAAATATCCACTTGCTACGGCATTATCTCGTCCGCTTATAGCCTCTAATATAATGAAGATAGCTCATAAAGAAGGAGCTAACTACGTTTCTCATGGCTGTACTGGAAAAGGGAACGATCAGGTTAGATTTGATCTTTCGTTCCGAGCGATAGATTCCAGAATCGAAATCATTGCACCCATAAGAGATATGAATTTGACTAGAGATGCCGAAATAAAATATGCTAGGGAAAACAACATTCCTATTAGCGAAGAAACCAAGAAGTATAGCATTGATCTCAACATATGGGGCCGAGCCATTGAGGGCGGACAGTTAGAAGATCCGGAATTCGAAGTCCCACAGGACGCTTTACTTCTTGTAAATGTCGATAATGATAATTCAACTGAATATATCGACTTTGAATTTGACAATGGAATACCGATGTCAGTTGACGGAAAAAAAATGGAATTGTATGACATAATAGTGTATGCTAATGAAAAAGTAGGAAGGCATGGTGTTGGCTTGATTGATCATATAGAAGATAGGATTGTAGGGATAAAATCGCGAGAGGTTTACGAGGCTCCGGCAGCTTTAGCTATTGTCGAAGCGCATAGGGACTTGGAAAAATTGGTTCTTACAAATTGCGAACTAGAATTCAAACATTTGGCTGATAAGAAGTGGGGTTGGTTGACTTACAGCGGTCTTTGGTTTGATCCTCTAAGAGAGGATCTGGATACATTTATAGATGCAACCCAAAAAAGAGTTACAGGAAAAGTAAAGATGAAATTGCGGAGTGGATCTTTGGAAGTGGTGGGGAGAAAATCAGAATACTCTCTTTATAATAATGGATTAGCTACATACAAATCGGGTTCCACATTTGATCAGCGTTTGGCCAAAGGTTTTATAGAATTGTGGGGCATGCAGACTATATTGGCAAATAGTTTAAGATCAAAACTATTGGAAAGCAAAACTGAAGATAGTGATACCGTATGAAAGCGGAATGTAAGGACTGTGGCGGACAGATCACTGTCACCCAAGATGCTATGGTAGGCGAAATCATAACTTGTCCCGACTGCGGAGCGGATTTTGAGATAGTGTCCAAAAGGGAAGATACTGTAGAAATCAAGCCTGCGGAATCAGTCGGAGAAGACTGGGGACAGTAGATGGTCCAAATATGCTTAATATATGACAAGATTCGATTCGAAGAAAAAGCATTATACCGGAAAATACAGGAAAAAGGCCTTCTATCTAATCTCATTGACGGTAAATCGTTAATTTTCGATACGAACTCAAGAAAAGAAGATTTTCAGTTAGGAGATATTGTCTTTCAGCGAGAAGTAAGCCACTCACGAGGTCTGTATATTACTTCCTGTTTAGAGTCTTTAGGGTTTAATGTGGTTAACAAATTTGCCGTGAATGAAGTTTGTGGAAATAAGCTTCTCACCAGCCTAGCACTAGTTAAGAATAATGTGCCCACACCTCACACTAGTTTTGCGTTCAGTTCAGATTCTGCCCTAAGATTGATGGAGAGCCTAAATTATCCATTAGTTGTTAAACCTGTCGTTGGATCTTGGGGAAGAGGTGTATATCAGATCAGAGATAAAGCAGCCGCTGAAATCTGGATAGATAGTCGGGAAGAAATTGGAAGTCCGTTTTCTAGAATTTATTATATTCAAGAGAAGATAGATCGGCCTCCAAAAGATATAAGATGTATAGTTGTAGGCGAGAGAATAGTTGCTTCTGTGTATCGTCACGCTGCTGAAAATGAGTGGGTTACAAATGTTGCGATGGGCGGCAAAACAGAGGAGGGACCCATGAATTCAGAATTACAGGAAATTACACTTAAAGCTGCTAAAGCTGTAGGGAATGGGATATTAGGAATCGACTTGATGGAAGATAGAAAGCGCGGGTATTTGGTTCACGAAATTAATAATACTGTTGAGTTCAGGGGCGCCTCCCTAGTTTCAAAGAATGATATTGCTGGATCGATGGTAGATTACCTAGTCAACGAGTATAAGAAGTAAGAGGAAGTTAAAATGTGGTGAAATTCCCAGGGTTTCAAGAGCTTGGTTCTAGGCACGTAACCTCTATTTGGTAGCCCTTCAAATCAGATAATAAAATTCATAAGATGTATTATAGCGATTGTTCTAACGGAATAAACAGTTATGAGAGCAGGAGTTATAGGAGCTTCAGGTTACGTTGGTGGTGAACTTTTGAGATTACTTGTGGTACATCCCAAAATTGAGATAACTTTGGTCACGTCCAGACAACATGCTGGTGAGTACGTTCACCGGGTCCATCCAAGTCTCAAAGGCTTCATTGATATCACATTTTCATCTATGGACGTGAACAAACTTGCCGAAAAGTGTGATATTATATTTACATCTGTTCCGCATGGGAGTGCTTTCGAAATTGTGAAGGAGCTGTACGACAGAGGCCTGCGGATAATTGACCTATCTGCAGACTTTAGACTGAAGAACCCGTCTGACTATATCAAATGGTATGGGTGGGAACACCCATACCCAGAGCTACTGTCAAAGTCCACCTACGGAATACCAGAATTGCATAGAGAAAAAATAAAGGCTTCGCAATTAGTTTCATGTCCCGGATGCATGGCAGTAACTTCCATCTTGGCATTAAAGCCTCTTGTTGAGAATAAGTTGATAGACACACAACACATTGTTGTAGATAGTAAAATTGGATCTTCGGGTGCTGGTTCACAAGAAGGAAGTGGAACTCATCATGCGATGCGGTATGGCGTCATTAGACCTTACAAGCCCACAAAGCATAGACATACAGGGGAAATTGAACAAGAGTTGAGTAACCTTGCACACGGAAAAGTGAAGGTTAGTATGAGTCCACATGCTGTAAATTTAGTTAGAGGGATCCTTACTACGAACCATGTCTTTATGCAAGATTTTGTGTCCGAAAAAGAATTATGGAAATACTATAGAGATGCTTACGAGGATGAACCATTTATCAGATTAATAAAGGACAAAAAGGGATTATATAAATTCCCTGATCCCAAATTCGTGGTAGGTTCCAATTTTTGCGACGTAGGATTTGACTTGGATGAAGATAATAAACGAATTGTGGCTCTTTCGGCTTCAGATAATTTGATGAAGGGTGCGGCAGGTTCTGCGATTCAAAATATGAATATTATGTGTGGATTTAACGAAGTTGATGGCCTACGCTATACCCCTTTGACCCCGGTATGATTGTTATTAAGTTTGGTGGAAGTATAGTTAATGATCTACATGAGTCTATCCTAAAAGATCTCTTTCAAATTTCGATGAAAGAAAAATTGTTACTGGTACATGGTGGTGGAAATGAAGTAACGACTATTGCAACTAAGCTTGGGAAGGAACAACGTTTTATTGTATCTCCGGGGGGTATTAGGAGCCGATATACTGACATGGAAACTGCTGAAATTTATACAATGGTAATGTCCGGAAAAATAAATAAACTGATCGTTAAAAAGTTACTCAAACAAGGTCTTAACGCCGTTGGTCTCTCTGGAATTGACAGTCATATTTTGGCGGCGGTTAGAAAGGAAAGATTAGCTATTATTAATGAAAAGGGAAGGAAAATGCTAATTGATGGGGGATACACTGGGAAAATAAGATCAGTGCGAACTGAATTGTTGACATTGTTACTAAATAGCGGATATCTCCCTGTAATTTCTCCAGTTGCACTAAGTGAAGAATTTGAATTTTTGAACGTGGACGGAGATAGGGCTGCGGCTTATATCGCTGGCTCATTAAACGCGGACAAGGTAATCTTTCTCACCAATGTGAAAGGACTTTATCTTGACGATAAACTGGTAGAAAAGATCTCAGCACAAGAAGCAAAACTACTCTTACCAAGGATTGGTTTCGGAATGGAAAAAAAGGTTCTAGCCTGTACTGAGGCTATATCTTTAGGAGCAAGAGAAGCGATAATCTCCTCGGCAAATATCTCCGATCCTATATCTTCTGCAATAGCACATGTTGATTGCACAGTGATCTCCAAATGACCCAGTTAGATAGTGAAGATTCATTTTTAATGCAAACATCCCAAAGATTTCCTATTAGTGTTGAAAAGGGGGATGGAGCCACGATTTGGGACACCAATGGGAGAGGATACATTGATTGTATGGGTGGGTATGGCGTTGGTCTGATAGGTCATTCCAACAAAAAGGTGATTGCCGCTATTGAAGAGCAGTTGCGAAAGATTATGGTATGTCATATGTCGCTGTATAGCGATACTCGATTACAGTTTCTGAGAAAACTATGCTCTATTGCACCCCCTGATGTAACAAGAGTTTTTTTTAGCAATAGTGGTGCTGAATCTGTAGAATCAGGCATTAAGTTTGCTAGGAAATATAGTCAGAAGCCAGGAATTGTTTCTATGCATGGAGGCTATCATGGCAAGACACTCGGTGCCTTATCTGTAACTCATAATATGAAGTATCGCAAGTCTTTTCTGCCCTTGCTTGAACACGTAAAATTTGTTCCCTATGGAATGTTAGATAGTCTAAATGATGCCATTGATGAAAAAACGGGAACTGTGATTTTAGAACCAATTCAAGGTGAGACAGGGATTATAATTCCTCCTGGAGATTTCATCAAATCTGTAAGAAAAATTTGCGATGAAAGAAACTTAGTGTTAATATTCGATGAGATTCAGACGGGTCTTGGGAGAACTGGAAAAATGTGGGCCGGCCAGCACTGGGATACGGTTCCAGACATCATGTGTATCGCGAAAGGAGTAGCGGCTGGCATTCCAATGGGAGTAACTTTTGTAAAGCCGAAAATAGCTGCTGCAATGAAGGTAGGCGAGCATTCTTCAACATTTGCTGGGAATCCTGTTGCATGCGCTGCCGGAAATGCGGTATTGGATGTAATACATGAAGAAAACCTGGTAAACAAAGCAGCTCATACGGGGGATCATTTTAAGTCTGGTCTATTCGAGCTGAAAAGGCGACATCCTATAATTAGAGATGTACGTGGATTGGGAATGATGCTAGCAGTAGAAATAAGATTCGATGTCCATGATATACTACTTGATGGAATTAGAAATGGACTTCTGATGTTGTACTCGGGAAGAAACATTATCAGGTTGCTCCCTCCATTGGTAATGGAAATCGACATGGTTGATCAAGCTCTGTCAATAATGGATGCCCTATTAAGTACTGAGGAGAAAAAACATCAAATTGGCTAACGACACAACTGACACCGACCATAGAATTTTAGAGATTTTGAGAGCTGATTCTAGAAAGTCATTTGTTGATATAGGCAAACAATTGGGTTTATCTGAATCAGCTGTAAGACGACGAGTTAAAAATTTGATTCGAAGTGGAATAATAAAGCGATTTACACTAGAAGTAGATTCCGGTGAGAAGACGAGTGCCATTACCCTTTTGTCAGTTGAATCTTCCGCAGATACGTCTATAGTTACTACCAAACTTCTGGCCATCAATGGTGTAAAAATAGTGTATGAGATAACAGGTCAATTTGACATTGCCGCTATACTAGCTGCTCCTTCAATCTCTGAGATTAATCAATCCGTTGACATGATTCGAAGGATACCGGGCGTTTCCGATACCAATACTGTCATTATTTTGAGAACGCTTAGTATATAACAGTCGCACCTTTGCCATGGTTTTGAGCCGAGAACGTTTATATTTTGTTCGAAATAGATTATATAATCCAGTAAATGTCACTAAAATCAGACGATCCCAACCATTTTGCGCACAAGTACAATGATTGCCACTTTTTTGGCAGGAGGATAGGAATTCTTGATTCTACGCTCAGAGAAGGTGAGCAGCACCCTGGTGTTGCTTTCACCATTAAACAAAGAATACAAATCGCATGGATGCTTGATTCGTTTGGCGTTGATCAAATAGAGATTAGCCCGGTAGTCTCTCACGATCATTTTGAAGCAACTAAGGCGATCATTAAACAGGATTTGAAGGCAGATATCCTGGCCCACGTTAGAGCAGTGAAGAGTGATGTGGATATTGCCATAGACTGCGGTGCGACTTGGGTAGCCACATATTTGGGGATATCTGACATTCACCTTTCTGCTAAATTAAAGATTTCACGTGATGAAGCAAAGAACCGAGCACTAGAGGTTGCAGATTACATCAAATCTCATGGGTTGAAATCACGCTTTACTATGGAGGATGCAAGCAGAACCGATCCTACCTTTCTGATTGAAATGTGTAAGGGAATGAATTCAAGAGGCATTGAACGCATTAGTATTCCAGATACAGTGGGTATAATGCGACCTCTGGGCATGTATAATTTAGTGAGAATGGTCTCTGAAAATATTGATTTGGCGAGATCATCCATAGATGTTCACTGCCATAATGACTTAGGTCTTGCCATAGCAAATGCTCTGGCAGGATGCGAAGCTGGTGCAAATCAGATCCATACAACCATCGATGGTCTAGGTGAAAGGACTGGCATCACTTCACTCGCTGAGACGTCTGTAGCGCTTACACTAATCTATAAAATACCTAACAATTTTAGACTTCATCTCTTGAGAGATCTTTCGAAGACCGTATCTGATTATACAGGTTTGCCAAGTCCAGAATCAAAACCAATAGTTGGTGACAGTGCGTATAAACACAAAGCAGGTACTCATCTAGCGGCTATACTTAGAAATCCAGCTGCATACGAAATTCTGGATCCACAAGCTGTGGGAAATAGGCGAAAGATAGTTTTTGGTGAACTTGCCGGTAAAAATGGCGCGGCCTATTTATTGTCACTCCTTGGATTAGACACCTCAAAAACGGAAGCAGAAAAAATGGCTAAGGGTTTGAAAGAACTAAGGATGGGTGACATTTTGGAACTTTATCTAGATGACAGACTAGAAAGTAAAATTCTTAATGATGCCAATACTAACATAGAATCGTTAGAGAAATGACCAAGTGTCCAGAATGTGACGCAGAGTTAAGAATCGTTGAAGATGCCATCGAAGGTGAAATTGTGACTTGTCCAGATTGTGGAGCGAGCTACGAGCTTATAAAATCAGGATCAACATTTGATATAAGACCAGCGCAATCAGTTGGAGAGGATTGGGGCCAGTGAGTTTAGAGAAGATTCAATCTTCTCTTTGTATCCTTTATGACCAACTTCGTTGGGAAGAAAAGTCAATTATAGAGTCTGGAAAGAAGAAAGGTATTGATATAGAGGCTATTAATTGCAGAGATGCAGTCATCGATCTAGAGAAAGATACCCAATACTATGACAGAATCATTTTACAACGATGCGTAGGCTATTTCAACAATGTACACTCTACCGCAGCAATGGAAGGGCTTGGCGCTACCGTGGTTAATCCTCTGCAGACAGCTGTAGTTTGTGGAAATAAGTTATTTTCACATATGGAGTTGCAGAAGGCAGGAGTTCAAGTTCCAAAAGCATTTTGTGCTTTTTCACGACAGTCCGCGCTAACTGGACTAAATAATCATGGATACCCAAAAGTTATAAAACCTGTTGTAGGAAGCTGGGGAAGATTGATAGCGCTTTTGAAAGACAAAGAAGTCGCAGAAGCGGTGATAGAAGATAGGGAACATATGTACCCTTTATATCATGTATATTATTTTGAAGACTTTATAAAAAGGCCTCCTCGTGATATAAGGGCTATAGTTGTTGGAGATAGGGTAGCAGCTGCAATCTATCGATATTCAGGAAATGGGTCCTGGAAGACGAATATGGCTCTGGGGGGTACTGCCGAACCGTGCGAAGTTACCGATGAGTTAGAAAGTATTTGCTTAGCGGCTTCCAAGGCAGTACATGGAGAAATAGTTGGTGTGGATCTAATGGAGAGTGCAGACAAGGGACTTCTCGTACATGAGGTTAATAATACTACTGAATTCAAGAACACGGTACGCGTGACAGCGGTGGACATACCCTCTTTGATCGTAGACCACTGTATCAAATTAAAGAAACGTTAAACCCCCAAATTGGTTTCTCCTGCCTACGCATTAGAATTGCTGAGGAGCTCCTTGGCGATATATTCACCCTCCAGGTCAGAAAGTGCGTTAGCAAGTTTGATAAAAGAGAGATGCATGAGCGACCTAGGATTTGAACATGTCACGATTGATAGTGTTGGGAATATGATTGCTACTAAGGGTGTTGGAGAACCTAAAATACTTCTCTGTGGTCACATGGATACTGTACCGGGTCAAATTCCAATTAGAATCGATTCAGGGTACATGTACGGCAGAGGTGCATCAGATGCCAAGGGGCCCCTTATTTCGATGCTATTGGCCGCATCGGAGTTTAAGCAGAAGGGAACCATAATTTTTGCGGGGGTAGTTGATGAAGAGGGAAATGCAACAGGTGTTAAAGAATTCGTGAAAAGTAAATTATCTCCCGACTACGCAATTTTTGGAGAACCAAGTGGACTTAATAATATAACTATATCTTACAAGGGACGGATAGCATTACGTATTATTTGTGATGTTGGAAGTAGTGCCCATGCTAGCGCACCGTGGCTCACAAAAAATGCAATCGAAGAAACGCATATTATCTGGAAAGATATTAAGGATGCTGTCGATGATGGTAACGTCGGTGTTAAGATGAAGAGTGCAGCAATTAGTTGTAGTTTAACAGAAATTTCTGGTGGCTCGAGCCACAACGTTACTCCACAAAAATGCAAGATGACAATAGACATAAGAATACCCACTACAAAGACCTGTGCTGAAGTCTTGAAGAAAATCGATAGCCTTCTCGTTATCGCAGCTAAAAAAAGGGAAGTAAAATTGACTTATAGGGTTGAGGACATAACTGAGCCATTTGAGGCGGATCATTCTTCTCCGATCGTTAGAGCTCTTTCTTTGGCAATATTGGACGTATGCAGAACTCGTCCTGTCTTGTTAAGAAAAACTGGGACTGGGGATATGAACGTGCTTGGCAATTCTTTAAAAATACCCGTTGTGACATATGGACCTGGTGAGTCGCATGCATCACATTCAAAAGATGAAAAAATTGAAATTGCGAATTACATCGCAAGTATTGATGTGTTTGGTAGGGCATTATCCCATGTATCTCGATTGCATCACATCAAGAGACAAAAGATTAACAGACCGAAAATAGTCAATTAGAAGGAAATCTCATGTTATGGTTAATTGGAATTGGGATCTACGGAATTTCTGGTTTGAGTCAAAAGGCATCGGAAGTATTGAGAAATTCTGATGTAATATATGTGGAAAGATTTACCTCGTTAATTTCGGATGACGATATAAAAACTCTAGTGTCCTTACCTTCATTATTTAATAAAAAAATTGTTACGGTTCAAAGATGGTTCGTAGAAGATGGGAGACAAATGATCAAAGAGGCTGGAGATAAAAAAGTAGTGTTACTCAGTTATGGAGATCCTCTGATAGCGACTACACTCACAGAATTAAGATTAAGAGCCATGGATTGTGGTATCAAGGTTTCCGTCATTTATGGAATCTCTGGCATAACTTCCCTCATTGGTGAATGTGGACTTCAGACCTATAAAATGGGCAAAATTGTTACTATGATGGAAGAAAAAAATTCTGCTATTAGCGTTTACAACACCATTTATAATAATCTACAGTTCAATTGTCATACTCTAATTCTAAGTGAATATAGATACAATGAAGATAATACTTCCTTCTTTTTAGACCCTAAGGCTACCATGCAAATGCTTGAAGAGATAGAGAAAGATCTTAGATTTGAGATTGTGAATGCCGATTCATTCTTCATAGTTGCCTCTCGTATAGGTACTAAATATCAAAAAATTATAAGTGGCAAGATGAAGTCTCTTTTGAATATTGATTACGAATTTGGACCTCATACTTTGATTTTTCCAGCTAGATTGCATTTTACGGAGGAAAGAGGTTTGCAGAAGTTAACTTTCAATCTTGATCCGCCATCGTATAACACGGTGCATCCTGACAATATCTCGAATCGTATGATGAAGAAATATTTACCAATGATTCGGAATGAGATAATCAAGCTGAGGGGCTTGGATCTTTCTATAACAGATTCTAATAAAACGATTTTGGAAATTTTAGATAATGCGGAATATTACATTGACGATGCGATTAACTTTCAAGCACAGGGAAAAAATGAGCTTGCGATCTTATCCATCGGATATGCTGACGGTTTAGTAGACTCCATAAACTGCATCTTGAAAAGAAAAAAAATAAACTAAATCTAATTTAGACTAATTAGTGAATTGGTACGAAGCGTGTTGTTACTTAATATTGGTAATTCAATGCCATTTTACATTTAACACCACAATGCATCGCGGAACTAAAAAAATTCCTAGAAATGATATGCTTAAGAAGATCTTCAATAGAAATTCGAATACTCATTTTTACATAAGTCTTTTATAAAAGTATGACGAAGATCTTTTCAGTAATGAGGATTGGAATTTCTGTCTTTTTGATAGAATTAGCGGGGGTTATGTTGGTTCTGTCTTATGGTTTGGCAGATGCTGATCTGAAATATTCGGCGGATTTATCAGGGTTTTCAGAAGTGCCTCAAATTTTTAGCCAAGGAACGGGAATTGCTAAAATAAGTGGCAATGATACGATTTTAAATTACCAAATTAATGCAACTGGTATTGAAAACGTAACTGCTGTTAGTATAAATAAGGGTGAAGATACTGAAAACGGCCAGGTTCTTGTAAACTTATCTGCTTCCAAAATTCCGACTGGTCCTAATCAAGAAAGAATGATACGGGGAATAATTACTAATTCCTCTCTTCAAGGACCATTAGCGGGAAAGAGCATAAAGGATTTGGTGGATTTGATGAATCAGAATGGAACGTACGTCAACATCAATACTACAAAATTTCCTCAGGGCGAACTGAGGGGGACCATAGTCAATCTTGGTAATTCTACTGATTCAGCACCTTCTGGTTAATTTATTGCTCAAATCAAAGTTTATTTTAAAAAAGGCCTGTAACCTTTGTTAGTCTTTATTTGATAGCGATAGTTAAGATGGAACGCAGAAAGTAATTTCTGAAATTTAAAAATCATACAGGAACACTTTAAAGTCCTTAATG
>DASWDL010000440.1:0-2702 GCA_036395315.1 Nitrososphaeraceae archaeon | reverse complement strand
GAAGTTCTAGAAGCAATAATTCAAGACGATATACGTCATGCTACTATACAACAAGATTGGAATGAATATGTGGCAGATGATGGAACTAAAATAAAGATTCAACCAATGATTATGAGAATTGCAAAAACAAGTTTATTTGATGCTATGGGCTCCTAATCCTCTTCGATAACTGCTACTAGATTATCTGGATACTCTCTTCTAGCTTGGACTTGCATAATTTCATAGATTCCTCTAGGCCCTGATACTTTTCCTCTAACTTCTGAATTTGTTGTAGCTCATACATACATCTTGAAATCTGAATGACTCAAAGTAAATATTTGATAATGCAACGATAGCGCCAACAAAATGTACATCCCTAGCTGTTGCTGACTATTTAATCTGCTAATTATTATGTTCAATGAATTCATCGACGTGCGATTAATATGAGTACTTTATTCGCCATTCTGTTTATATTATCAATTGGATTATTTAGTGAAAAAAAGCTTGAACAGAAATAAACAGCTTCCAAGCTCTGTAATGATTAAGGTTTTCATCCTTGGTACTATGTTATTGATTTTGCTTACGACGAATGGTACTTATTTCCATAATACGCTGGCGAAATCAGATGAAGTAAAAACCATCGAATCAATATCCAATAGTTCTGGCTCAGCCTCTGGTAATCTTTCTTCTGCAAACTTTGAGAAGAATATTCAATCAACTAGTGATTTAGCGTCTACAAACATGCCGAATGAGAATCAAAGCGAACTAAAAATTAAAAGTATAAACGCATTAAACGGGAGCGAGAGCGGCACCACAGATAACTTAGAAAACGGAATTGCCAAGGCATATGGAGGAATGTTCGGAGAAGATAAGATGATTAAACCAAGCGCAACCATCTTCGACTCGCAAGAATACGATTCAAGCGATGGATGTTTGGTAAACGAAATTCCAATTACCACAATAAGCACAAACGATAATATTTCTTCAAGTATCCCTGCCAATGGTAATAATTCAAAGGAACAATCTGCACCTTGGGTTCAGGTTGACCTTGGCATCCAGAAACAAGTATGTGGAGTTAAAATTCAATTAAGGGAAGCGAACAATGAAGTTAAGTTTTTTACCATACAACTTTCAACAAACGGAACATCATTTACCTTACCAAAATATTACTCTAATACTGGGAGCGGGTCCTCCGGAGAAATCTACAACCTCGGGAAAGACTCTGTATCAGCTCGTTATGTCAGACTTACAGAATTAGGCAAAATTGGCGCCGATACGGGCTGGATATCCGACTTGAAGGTCTTCGGGATAAAGGAATAAGTATCATTCACCCGATATCGCTATGACACTCACGGAAACTGTTGAAAAATTCATCGAGATTTGAAGACTCATTCGATGATAATGCAATATTAGCGGGTCCGAGAGAGCATGCTCAAGATTCTAATATCCCTTGTATTGAGCGCAATGACAAGCCAATCTATGAAAATATTCGGGAGGTCTTTTTTTGAAAAAATAGAAAACCTCTAGAGTAACCTGAATTTGTTACGATTCTTTGTTGAAGCGGCAATAAAAAATGGAACATTAATAACGTCTTTTAAGTAGAATAGAATCACTATCGTAGTTCATTATTGCAAGAAAATCACCTCCAGAAAAACCAAATGCCAGTTGCTGTCGTGACAGGCAGCTCTACTGGGATTGGCTTCGCAACATCGCTGATGTTGGCAAAGGAGGGTTTTCGTACCTACGCTACGATGAGAAATTTGAATAAATCTTCTGACCTCACGTCCAGAGCATCTATCGATTGGTTAATAACCCCACCCGGAAAATAACTATTTTGAATTTGGATTGATATCTTAAGGACTAATCAAGACGCGTGGATTAATTGGTAAATAATCGCAACCAGTTCTCCAAAAACGAGTATTGCTTCTGGGTCTAGGTCCTTTCGGCCGAAAAGTTATAGTAATAAGCTAATAGATACTAAGCGCGGAGTTAATTTGGTTACCAATCCAATCAGGTTCTTAGGTGTTATAAGCATGATCATCGTCCTCTCATTGTCTTATATAATTTACTTTATCTCACAAAATGATGCGGAGAAAAACATAAAAAATACTCTCAAAGATCAGCAAGTGCAGCGACAGCTGGAAACAAATAGGGCAATTGCTTTCCACATCGCATCTGACTTCGATTCTATTTTAGCCAGGATGAACTTAATAGCAGACTCCCCTTCAATACAATCAGGAGACTTCCAAAGTATTCACGCACAGATCTTGTTAAACGAACAATATAGCTTAATCACATCGTTAACAGCACGCCCAGATGCTATTTTTATTATCGACAATAAAGGTATTGTTAGATCTCTTAGACAGAATGGAGAATTCACAAATGTGAACGCAAATTTATCGACCGAAAACTATGTAATACGTAGCGAACAAAGTTTAAAGCCTGTAGTCTCCGTTTTATATCAAAAGAAAGACGATCCAAGGATAGTTCTTGGTTTTCCTATAATACAAGAAGGGACCAACAAATATTTAGGATTAGTTGTTGCCTTGATGCCAGTGGCCATGTTTGGTAGTTACGGTAATATTTATGGAATTACCTCCCAGTATATCGTTGTGCTGGACAAGAATGGAAATCATATTGCGCATGGAAACAAAGTACATGTTGGCAAAAACTTCTTCGACGATTATACCCAAAACTTTACTAGACATAATGCGGAGTTAAAT